>CALAKR010000421.1 GCA_937923225.1 uncultured Aquabacterium sp.
CTCCAGGCGATCACGTCCTTGGGCCAGCTGCTGCGCACTTTGCCCGTCTCGTAGTTGGCGCTGGCCAGGATGTCGAGCTTCTGCTCGAACATCACCAGATCCGTCTCCAGCACGCGGCTGTTGCCGATCATGATCTTGCTGAAGTCGATGTCGGTGCCCTGGCCGAAGCCGCTGCCTTTGAGCGTGACGGTGTCGCCGGGCTTGATTGTCGGGGTGGCGTTGCTGCCGGCACTCCACACCAGCGCGCCGTTGACCAGCATCTGCTGCACCACGGGTTGCGCGAAGTTCTGCGCCGAGGCAGCGCGCTGCTGCTCGCGGGCACCGTTGAAGCCGCAAACCACGTCCTGGTCCGGAAAGTTGGGCGCGGCGTGGGCGTAGAACGCCTGCACGGCCAGCGCCAGCGCACCCAGGCGTGGCAAGGCGGCAGGCAGGCGGGCAAGGCGTGAGCTGGCGGGGGGCGCCAGGGGGATCGTGTTCATGGGCGGTCTCCTGCGGACGCGCCGGTCGTGGCTGCCGGCGTGGTCGCATGATCCGTTTTGCGCTGAACCGAAGCTGTCGTCCGCCCGACAGATCAGGGAAAGACCTCAGGTGCGTGCCACAGGCTGCATCTGTCCCAGGATGCGTTTTTCAGTGCTTGAAAGCCCGGCCACGCTCATCAGCTTGTCCATGTCCAGCACCTCGATGCGGCCGTAGGCGATCTGCAGCACACCCTGATCCTGCAGACCCTGCAGCACCTGGTTGGTGGTCTGGCGCGAGAGCGACAGCATCATGCCCAGCTGCGACTGGCTGATGGGCACCACGCAAGGCCCCGCGTGCGTGAGCGACGAGGTCTGCGCCAGCAGCAGCAGGCGGCGCGCCAGCCGGCCCTCCGCCGGCAGCAGAGCCAGGTCTTCCATGCCGATGAAAGCCAGGCGCAGCTTGAGCGCCATCAGCACGCCGAACTCGCGCCAGAACAGCGGCACGCGCGCCAGCAGCTCGTGCAGGCTGGCCAGGGGCACGTGCAACAGGCGCGTGGCGCCCTCGGCGACCACGTTGTGCGTGCGCGGCAGGTTGTCGAACAGCGCGATCTCGCCCAGCCATCCGGGCGGCTCGGCCATCGCCAGGATGGCCTCCTTGCCGGCTTCCGTCACACCCGAGATGCGCAGCGAGCCTTCGAGCACGGCATAGAGCCCGTCGGGCGGGCTGCCACGCAGGAACAGCGCCTCGCCCGAGCGCAGGCGGCGCGGCGTGGCCACCTGCAGCAGGGCCAGCTCCAGCTCGGGCGGCAGGCTGCCGAACCAGGGGTCCTTGCGCAGCAGCGCGCGGACCTCCGGCGTGATCCAGGATGAGGGGGCGAGGTCGTTCATGGCGGCGCCACTTTAAGCGCGGCGCAGTGCGGGCGCACCTCAGAGTTGCCCGTAGCTGTGCAGGCCCGACAGGAACATGTTCACGCCCAGGAAGGCGAAGGTGGTGACCACCAGGCCCACCAGCGACCACCAGGCCGCAAAGGTGCCGCGCAGGCCCTTCATCAGGCGCATGTGCAGCCAGGCGGCGTAGTTCAGCCACACGATCAGGGCCCAGGTTTCCTTCGGGTCCCAGCTCCAGTAGCCGCCCCAGGCCTCGGCTGCCCAGAAGGCGCCCAGGATGGTGGCGATGGTGAAGAAGGCGAAGCCCACCGCGATGGCCTTGTACATCACGTCATCGGCCACCTCGGGGCTGGGCGTGCGCGGATTGATCCAGCCGCGCGCGGCGATCACGATCACGAAGAACACCAGCAGCGAGCCCACCAGGCGCAGGCTCTTGGCCACGGCGCCGAAGGTGTCGGGCTGCAGATCGCCCAGCACGGCAAAGCCCAGCAGCGGCAGCGCGATGAACACGCCGGGCACGCCCACCAGGCCCACCCACAGCGCGCGTGGCGTGGCCGTCTTGAGCAGGTAGGCCAGCGCCACCATGGCCGCCAGCGCGAAGGTGCCGTAGCCCACGAAGTTGGCCGGCACGTGGATCTTCATCCACCAGCTCTGCAAAGCCGGCACCAGGGGCTGGATCTCATGGGCGTTGCGCGTGAGCGCGTACCAGAGCAGGAAGGCCACGGCCGCGCTCACCACCAGCATCACGAAGGCGCCCAGGCCGCCCAGCGGCTGGCCGGCCTTGCGGTAGCGGTCTTCGTAGTAGAGCCAGAACAGCGCCGTCATCCACGAGAACAGCACGAATACTTCGTACAGGTTGCTCACGGGGATGTGGCCGATGTCGGGGGCGATCTGATGGCTCTCGAACCAGCGCACCAAGGTGCCCACCAGCGCCATGAACACACCGCCCCAGGCCAGCTTGCTGCCCAGCAGGGTGGGCGTGTCGCGGCGCATCACCAGGCCGGCCCAGTAGAAAGCCGTGCTCATGAACAGCAGCAGGCTCATCCACAAGATGGCGCTCTGGCTGGACAACATGTACTTGAGCCAGAACACCTGCTCGCCCTTGGCCAGGTCCACGCCGAAGTCATCCATGGCGCGCAGGTACAGCGCCATGGCCGCGCCCGAGGCCAGCGCCACCACGATCATCAGCGGGCGCAAGGGCGCCCAGAACCAGCCCAGCGCGATGGCCGCGGGCACGGCGCAGGCGGCGATGCCCTTCTCGTACACATCCATCGAGGCGCCGTAGCGCTGGAAGCCGAACACGGCGCCCAGCACCACCAGCGCGGCGAAGACCCAGTCGAAGGCGGAGCGGCGCGCCGGGCGGGCGGCCAGAGGCAGGGGGTGGGCGGTCGTTGTCATGTCAGATGACCTCGTCTTGGGTGGCCGGGGACGGCAGCAAAGTATGGCGCAGTCGTTCGAACTCGTGATCGGTGTCCAGCGTCTGGCGCGTGGACGACAGCGCCAGCGTGATCGCCGTGCGGCCGGGCTGGGCCTCATCCGCGCGCACCCACACCCACACGCGGCGCTCGCGCACGTACAGCATGGCGAACACGCCCACGATCAGCAGGATGCAGCCCAGGTAGACCACGTTGCGGCCCGGCGTGCGCGTGACCTGGAAGACGCTGGCCTGGCGCTGCTCGAAGGCCGACGGCAGCAGGATGAAGGGCGCCGGGTAGGCATTGGCATCCGACAGCGACAGCACCGCCTGCGTCATGAAGGCGCCGGTGGCGGGCTCGTCGGGCGACAACGGTTTGAGGCCATCGTGCTCGCGCACCACGTTCAGCAGTTCGAACAAGGTGCCGTTGAGGATGCGGATCAGCGTGGCCGAAGCGCGCTCGCGTTCGGCCTCGGGCACGGCCTTCTCGATGAAGTCCGTCAACGCCTGGAAGCCCGCCGTGGGCGCGGCTTGCGGCGCGCCATCGGCCTGGGCCGGATCGACCACGTTGTGCACGCCGGCGTAGAGCTCCAGCACACGCTGCGACGACAGCGCCAGCTGCGCCACCAGCTCGCCGGGCTGGCCATCGGCGCCCCGCGTGGAGAAACGCTGCACGGCCTGCTGGCGCATGCCCGCATCGGCCAGGGCCTCGCGCAGGCGCAGCCAGCCGGTCAGCTGCATCTGGTCATCCGCCGGCACGCGCAGGAAGCGGAAGGGCTCCGACGGCGCGCTGCGCACACCCAGCAGGAACAGGGGCTGGCCACCGATGTGCACCGGCAGCATGTAGTTCTGGTACTCGCGCGCTTGCCCTGCGGCATCGCGCAGCTTGTAGGTCACCGAGGGGCCGATGTTGGTCAGGCGACGGTCGGCCGCGCTCTTGTGGTCCGAACCCAGCTGGCGGCCCAGCTCCTGGAAGTTCACACCGCGCGCATCGGTGGCGCCGCCGCCCGCCTTGGGCGTGTCCTCGGCCTGCGTGGCGCCATCGGCCTGGGCCAGGTCTTCCACGTTCACGGGGCGCAGCCCGGTGATCTCCACGCTCAGGGCCTCGCGCGGGCTGAGCGTACGCGGCACGGTGATCGCATCGCCGCCCACCATGCCCTTGAACACATCGCCTTCCTGCACACGCTGGCCGTACAGCGCATGGGGCTTGAGCTCCACCGTCGAGCCGCCATCCTCGAAGCTGGACTGGAAGATGGTGACGCCGTCGTAGACGAAGGGCTTGTTGACCTCGACCGTGGCCGCATG
Organism: uncultured Aquabacterium sp.; assembly: GCA_937923225.1. Classification (GTDB taxonomy): domain Bacteria; phylum Pseudomonadota; class Gammaproteobacteria; order Burkholderiales; family Burkholderiaceae_C; genus Aquabacterium. The sequence continues at coordinate 4,066 of CALAKR010000421.1, forward strand.
CGTGGACTTGTCGTGCGGGTCGTGCACCACGATCTCGCTGGCGAAGCGCTTGGGCATGCCGGTGTCGTAGTACTCGACGATGAACTTGCGCAGCTCCACCTCGAAGGGCAGCGGCTGCAGCAGCATGCCCTGCGGCAGGTTCAGCACGGCCGAACCAGAGCGCGCGCCTTCGGGCACGAAGAGCTGCGCGCGGTAGGCGGGGTTGTCCACGCCCAGGCTGTTCTTGGGGCCGGGGTTGTTGCCCTTGAAGGGCTCCAGTCCCTGCCACCAGACCTGGGTCTTGGTGACCATTTCGCCGTCGAACAGACCGCCCAGGCACACCAGCACGATGGCCGAGTGCGCCGCGATGTAGCCCAGCTTGTTGGCCCTGCCCCGCCGGGCGGCGATCATCGTGCCGGCCTCACCAGCAGCACCGGCTGAAGCACCACCGGCGGCAGACGCAGCGCCCAAGCGCTCCTGCGCCTTGACCTGCCAGCCCAGCGCCGCCAGGTTGGCCAGCACCCGGTCGCGCACCTCGGCGGGCGTGCCCTCGGCCGAGCCATGCGCCTTGTGATGGAAGGCGTCCAGCGCCTTCACGCGCACGTTTTCCTTGAAAGTGCGCAGATCCGCCAGGATCTTGGGCACATTGCGCGCGATGCACAGGCTGGTGGAGATGACCAGGAAGGCCAGGATCACCAGGAACCAGCCCGAGCTGTAGATGTTGAACAGCCCCAAGGCGCCGAACACCTCGGCCCAGTAGGGCCCGAAGGCATCCACGTAGTTGACCAGCGGCTGGCCCTGCTGCAGCACCGTGCCGATGGCCGAGGCGATGCAGATCACCGTCAGCAGCGCGATGGCGAAGCGCATCGAGGCCAGCAACTCCAGCGCATCGGCGCGGGCGGAACGGGCCGGCAAGGGCGGCAGGGAATCAACAGCGGCGGTCATGGCAGGGGCAGATCGGGACAGCGGGCACTGTAGGAGTGTGCCCGCCCCCTTGACCGTCGCTCATGCGACGAATCAAGGGATAACACCGACACGGGCCTCCCGGCAGCGGGGAAGGTGAAAACCCGGGACACCGGGTTTCCTCGGGGCTTGGAGTGCCCCTCAGGCCTGCGGGTTCACCCGGAGGCCCACCTTGCCTGCGCTGTCAGCGCAGCCCGGCGATGTAGTCGGCCAGCGCGGTGATTTCCTTGTCGCTCAGGTTGGCCGAGATGGTGGTCATGGGCACGCTGTTGTGGCGATCACCCTGGCGGAAGGCCGTCAGCTGGGCCTTGGTGTAGTCGGCGTGCTGGCCACCCAGGCGCGGGTACTGGGCCGGGATGCCGGCGCCGTTGGGGCTGTGGCAGCCCGCGCAGGCCGGCACGCCCTTGGCCGCGATGCCGCCGCGGTAGATCTTCTCGCCGAGGCCGACCAGGTCCTTGTTGGTGGCAAAGCCATCCTTGGCCTTCTTGCTGGCGTAGAAGGCGGCCACGTTGCGGATGTCCGCCTCGCTCAGAGGGGCGGCCATGCCTTGCATCACGGCGTTCTTGCGTTTGCCGGCCTTGAAGTCTTCGAGCTGCTTGGCCAGGTACTGCGGGTGCTGGCCCTGCAGGATGGGGTTGGCCGCAAGCCCGCGGGAGCCGTCTGCGGTGTGGCAGGCCGCGCAGATCTGCGTGGCCTTGGCTTCTCCGGCGGCCAGATCGGGCTTGGCGGCCTTGGTGGGTTCAGCGGCGTAGGCCAGCCCGGACAGGCTGGCGGTCATGGCAACTGCGGCAATCAGGGGATAAAAGCGCATGAGCATGATTTGATCAGTGGGGGTGATCGGGGCATTGAGCAATGTCAACACCGCTTCGAGGGATTCTACAATGGCACATGAATCGAGCATCCCCTCCGGCCTCCAAGCGCGCCCCGCGTCCCGTGCACAAGACACCACAGGCGCCGCGCACCCGTGCAGCCACGCCGGGTGAGCTGGCCCTGGGCTGGGCGCACAGCGCGCGCTTCTACACCACGGCCGCCAAGATCGAACAGCTGCCGTTCAACGAACTGCCAGAAATCGCCTTCGTGGGCCGCTCCAACGCGGGCAAGTCCACAGCCATCAACACCCTGGCCCAGCAGCGCCAGCTGGCCTACGCCTCCAAGAAGCCCGGCCGCACCCAGCACATCAACCTGTTCCACCTGGGCCCGCTGGAAGCCCCCAACATGCTGTGGGCCGACCTGCCGGGCTACGGCTACGCCGCCGTCGAGCGCGCGGCCAAGCTGCGCTGGCAGGAAGTGATGGCCCGTTACCTGGAGCTGCGCCGCAGCCTGTCCGGCGTGGTGCAGATGGTCGATTCGCGCCATGGCTTCACCGAGCTGGACCTGCAGCTGCTGGGCTTCATCGCACCCCGCGTGCGCAATGGCGAGGTCAAGCTGCTGGTGCTGCTGACCAAGGCCGACAAGCTCAACCGCAAGGAATCGACCGATGCGCTGCGCAAGGCGCAAGAGGTGCTGGGCGAGCTGAGCACGGACGAGGCCGACATCGGCGTGACGCTGTTCTCGGCGCTCAAGAAAATCGGCGTGGCCGATGTGGCCGAGACGCTGCAAAGCTGGGCCGCATCCGATGAGCGGGCCCAGGCGCTGGCCGCGGCACACCGTCAGGCCGCCACCGAAGCGGATGCCCCGTACGACAACGACGATCAAGACGACCAAGAAGACGACGATCAGGACGAGGCCTGAGCAGGCCGCATCTGCGGCAACGCCGTCGATGTGACGGCGGCGGCCCGGCTCGCCGTCAGCCCAGCAGGCGTGTCAGCGCTTCCTGGTACTTGGCGGCCGTCTTCTCGATCACGTCCTGCGGCAGGGCCGGCGACGGCGCCGTCTTGTCCCAGGGCTGGCCGTTCACGGTGGCCTGCTCCAGCCAGTCGCGCACGAACTGCTTGTCGTAGCTGGGCGGGTTGGCGCCGGCCTTGAAGGCAGCCTCGTAGCCCTCGACCGGCCAGAAGCGCGACGAATCGGGCGTCAGCACCTCGTCCATCACGGTCAGGGTGCCCTGCTCGTCCAGGCCGAACTCGAACTTGGTGTCCGCGATGATGATGCCCTTGGTCAGGGCGTAGTCGGCGGCCGTCTTGTACAGCTTGATGGCCAGGGCGCGCACCTGCTCGGCCAGGTCGGCGCCGATGATCTCGACCATCTTGTCGTAGCTGATGTTCTCGTCGTGGTCGCCCACCTCGGCCTTGGTGGCCGGCGTGAAGATGGGCTCGGGCAGCTTGCTGGCGTTCTGCAGGCCGGCGGGCAGCTTCACGCCGCACACTTCGCCATTGTGCTGGTACTCCTTCCAGCCGCTGCCGGCCAGGTAGCCACGCACCACGGCCTCGACAGGCAGGGGCTTGAGCTTCTTGACCAGCATGGCGCGGCCTTCGACCTGGGCGCGCTCTTCGGGCTTGACGGCGGTGACGGGGTCGTCACCGGTCAGGTGGTTGGGGGCGACGTCTTTCAGCAGCTCGAACCAGAACAGCGCCATCTTGGTCAGCAGCGCGCCCTTGCCGGGAATGGGCTCGCCCATGATCACGTCGAAGGCGCTGATGCGGTCGGAGGCCACCATCAGGATGCGATCGTTGCCGACGGCGTAGTTGTCGCGCACCTTGCCGCGGGCAAGCAAGGGCAGGGATTGCAGGCTGGAGGTGTGCAAGGCGGAGGTCATGTCGGCGACGCGGCGGCGAAAAGCAGCGGATAAGTCAGGTGAACGGCCCGCCCCGGCCTCACCGGCTGTCGCGCAGGGCGATGCGCCCACGCAAAAACCGGCGCACCAGGGCGCTCAGACCGACATTGTGCCGCCAGCGGCCAGCCGCGTGCGCAGCAACCCGTCCAGACAGGGGAGCAGGCGCGGCACGTCCAGGGGTTTCGTCCAGTAATCGGTGAAGCCCACGGCTCGCGCCTGGGCCACGTGCTCGGCCACAGCGTCGGCCGACACGGCCACGGCCGGCACGCGCGACCAGGAGGGCTGGTCCGGCGCCGGCTCGTCCAGCAACTGGCGCAGACTCTGCAGCAACTGGCGGCCGTCCATGTCGGGCAGTTGCATGTCCAGCAGCAGCAGATCGGGCTGGAAATCACGCGCCACGGCCAATGCCCGGCAGGCGGTGTCCACCACCAGCAGGTTGTAGGTGGGCCGCATGGCGAACAGCGACACCATGAGCTCGGCGTTCATGGGGTTGTCTTCCACATAGAGCACGCGCGCCTCGGGCAGGCCATCGGCCGCGTCATCCAGCACGGGCTGCAGCCGTTCACTGCCCGCCAGCGGATCAGTCTGAACCTTGCTGCTGGCACGCAGCAGCAGACCGAACACCGCGCCCTGCCCGGGCGAGCTGTTGACCAGCATGCGCCCGCCCATCAGCTCGACCAGGCCGCGTGTGATCACCAGGCCCAGGCCGTGGCCCTCGGTCTGCGTGCGCTCGGCGCCCAGGCGGTTGAAGGGCTGGAACAGTTGCGTCTGCTGCTCGGGGCTCAAACCCGGGCCCTGGTCACTGACCATCAGGCGCATCCAAGGCCCCTCGCCTGCGGCGTACACGCGCACCAGCCCGCCCTCGGGGCCGTACTTGATGGCGTTGCTCAGCAGGTTGATCAGCACCTGCGTCAGGCGTTGCGGATCAGCACGGGCGTGGCCCGCATCGCCCACGTCCACCTCTACCCTCACGCCACGGCGGGTGGCCATGGGCTCGATCAGGGCGGCGGCCTCGCGCACCACGTTGCCCACGTCCACGTCGACCATGTCCACGCGCACGCCACCGGCCTCGATGCGGGCGATGTCGAGCACTTCGTTGATCAGGCCCAGCAGGGTCTGCCCGGCCGATTCGATGCACAGCGCACGGCGTCGCTGGCTGTCGTCCAGCGGCGAGCGCGGGTCCATCAACAGGATCTGCGCAAAGCCCAGGATGCCGTTGAGCGGGGTGCGCAGCTCGTGGCTCACGCGGGCCAGGAACTCGCTCTTGGCGCGGCTGGCGCGCTCGGCCGCCTCCTTGTCACGGCGCACGGCCTCCATGGTCTTGCGCTCGGTGGCATCGAAGGTGTAGCCATGCCACGAGATGCCGCCATCGCTGTCGAGCTGCGGCGCGGCATGGGTTTCGCGCCACTGCACGCCATGGGGCAGGTTCACGCGGTACTCCATGTGCCAGGGCTCGAGCCGGTCGGCCGATTGCTGCAGGGCCGCCAGCACGGCCTGGATGTCATCGGCATGGATGGTGGACAGCACATGGTTGGCGCTGGCGGCAGCGTCACGCGGCAGCACGCCGAACAGGGTGCGCAGCGCCTCGCTGGCGTAGTGAAAGCGCAAGGCGCCACCGGGTTCACGCCGCAGGTGGAACAGCAGTCCGGGCAACTGCTCGGCGGCGCGCTTGGCGTGCAGCAACTGGTCTTCCAGACGGCGCTGCTCACGCAGCCTGATGATGGCGCAACACACCACCGCCTGGCCATCGGCAC
>CALAKR010000422.1 GCA_937923225.1 uncultured Aquabacterium sp.
ACAGCGCTTCGGTGATGAACGGGATGATGGGGTGCGCCAGGCGCAGGATGGCCTCGAGCGTGCGGATCAGCGTGCGGCGCGTGGCGCGCTGCTCGGCCTCGGTGCCGGTCTGGATCTGCACCTTGGCGATCTCCAGGTACCAGTCGCAGTACTCGTCCCACACGAACTGGTATATGGCGTTGGCGACGTTGTCCAGGCGGAACTCGCCGAAGCCCTGTTCCACAGCGGCTTCGACGCGCTGCAGTTCACTGACGATCCACTTGTCGGCCGGGCTGAAGGCCAGGTACTCACCTGTGGCGCAGACGCCCGCGGTGTGGGCCTTCAGGCCGCAATCCTGGCCTTCGCAGTTCATCAGCACGAAGCGCGTGGCGTTCCAGAGCTTGTTGCAGAAGTTGCGGTAGCCCTCGCAGCGCTTGCTGTCGAAGTTGATGCTGCGGCCCAGGCTGGCCAGCGCCGCGAAGGTGAAGCGCAGGGCATCGGCGCCGTAGCCTGGGATGCCTTCCGGGAACTCCTTCTCGGTGTTCTTGCGCACCTTGGGCGCGGTCTCGGGCTTGCGCAGGCCGGTGGTGCGCTTCTCGAGCAACGGGGCCAGCTCGATGCCGTCGATCAGGTCGACCGGGTCCAGCACGTTGCCTTCGGACTTGGACATCTTCTGGCCCTGGGCATCACGCACCAGACCGTGGATGTACACGTGCTTGAAGGGCACCTTGCCGGTGAAGTGCTTGGTCATCATGATCATCCGGGCGACCCAGAAGAAGATGATGTCGTAGCCGGTGACCAGCACGGAAGACGGCAGGAAGAGATCCTGCTCGATGGTCTTCTCAGGCCAGCCCAGGGTGGAGAAGGGGACCAGCGCGGATGAGTACCAGGTGTCCAGCACGTCCTCATCACGGGTCAGATCGCCCGTGTAGCCGGCGGCCGTGGCCTTGGCGCGGGCCTCTTCTTCGCTGGTGGCCACGAACAGCTCGCCATTCGTGCCGTACCAGGCCGGGATCTGGTGGCCCCACCACAGCTGGCGGCTGATGCACCAGTCCTGGATGTTCTTCATCCACTGGTTGTAGGTGTTGACCCAGTTCTCGGGCACGAACTTGACCTCGCCACTCTCGACCACGTCGATGGCCTGCTGGGCGATGCTCTTGCCCGAGGGGCCGGGCTTGGTCATGGCCACGAACCACTGATCCGTCAGCATGGGCTCGATCACCTGGCCGGTACGGTCGCAGATGGGCACCATCAGCTTGTGCTTCTTGACCTCGACCAGCAGGCCGTCGGCTTCGAGTTGGGCCACGATCTTCTTGCGGGCCACGAAGCGGTCCAGGCCGCGCAGGTCGGCGGGGATGTCGGCCAGGTCGTCGACCACCTTCGCTTCGAGCGTGAAGATGGTGATCATGGGCAGGCTGTGGCGCAGGCCGACCTGGTAGTCGTTGGTGTCGTGCGCGGGCGTGACCTTGACCACGCCGGTGCCGAATGCCTTGTCGACGTAGTCGTCGGCGATCACAGGCACCAGGCGGCCCGTGATGGGCAGGCGCACCTGTTTGCCGATCAGGTGGGTGTAGCGCTCGTCTTCCGGGTGCACCATCACGGCGGTGTCGCCCAGCATGGTTTCAGGACGGGTGGTGGCCACGACCAGGGTGTCGCTGCTGCCCTCGACGGGGTAGCGGATGTGCCACAGCGAGCCGTCTTCTTCCTCGCTTTCGACCTCCAGATCCGACACGGCGGACTTGAGGATCGGATCCCAGCTCACCAGGCGCTTGCCGCGGTAGATCAGGCCCTCCTCGTACAGCTTGACGAAGGTGTCGTTGACCACGTTCGACAGCTTGTCGTCCATGGTGAAGTACTCGTGGCCCCAACTGACCGAATCACCCATGCGGCGCATCTGGCGGGTGATGGTGGAGCCGCTGTGCTCCTTCCACTCCCAGATCTTGGCAACGAAGTTCTTGCGGCCCAGGTCATGGCGGCTCTGGCCCTTGTCCTGCAGCTGGCGCTCCACCACGATCTGCGTGGCGATGCCGGCGTGGTCGGTGCCGGGCACCCACAGGGTGTTGAAGCCGCGCATGCGGTGGTAGCGCGTCAACGAGTCCATGATGGTCTGGTTGAAGGCGTGGCCCATGTGCAGCGTGCCCGTGACGTTGGGCGGCGGCAGCTGGATGCTGAAGGAGGGCCTGGCCGCGTCCAGCGTGGGCTCGTACAGGCCGCGCTGCTCCCACAGGGGGCCGTACTTGGCTTCAATGGGGGCGGGATCGAAGGATTTGGCGAGTTCGGTCATCCCGCGATTTTAGGCGGCGAAGCCATTCCCCGGCGCACTACCACCGGATTGCGATGCCTCAAGGTATTGAAAGGTTCATCCGCGCTGTCAAGGTGGGTTTTACACAGGGGGATCCCATGGCACTAAGATGGGCTTGCAAGGTCAGTCAAGAGGCCCTGCGCCGCAGCAAGATCTTCAGAAGGAGACACAGCCCATGTTCGAACACATCCTGGTTCCGGTGGATGGCGGCGATCTGTCGGACAAGTGCATCGAGCACAGCATCGGCCTGGCCAAGATGCTGGGCGCCTCGATCACCGGCTTCACGGTCGAGCCCCCTCTGCCGCCACTGGTGGTCGAGCAGATGGCCGTGCCCTATTACGTCGAGACCTCCAAGGAGCACCAGGAGCGCTGCGAGGCCCATGCACGCGAAGTGCTCAAGGCCTTTGCCGACCGGGCCGTGGCCGCTGGCGTGCCGTTTGACGGGCAGTTCATGGTCTCGGACAACGTGCAGCAGGCCATCGTGGACATCGCCCAGCGGCAGAAGTGCGACCTGATCGTGATGGCCACGCATGGCCGGCATGGGCTCGATGCATTGATCAACGGGTCCCTGACCAAAAGCGTGCTTTCGCACAGCCAGGTGCCCCTGCTGGTGCTGCACTGACCAGCGCTTTCATATTCCAACGTTTTATTACCCTAGAAAAAGGAGCTCCAGATGAGTGATACCGCCGAACACCGCGAAAAGCTGATGGCCGATCTGAAATTGGTCGTGTCCGATGCCGAGGCCCTGCTGCAGGCCACCGCTGGCCAGGCCGGCGAAGGCGTGGCTGAACTGCGTGCGCGCGTGCAGGCCAGCCTGAGCCAGGCCAAGGATGGCCTGATCCATGTGCAGCACGCAGTGGTTGAAAAAGCCAAGGCCACGGCCAAGGCCACCGACGAGTACGTGCACGAGAACCCCTGGTCCTCCGTGGGCATCGCCGCCGGCGTGGGCCTGCTGGTCGGCCTGCTGATCGGGCGCCGCTGACCGTGGCGGGAGAGACCCCTCCGCCGATCTCGCCCCCGCCCTTGACCGGTGGCCTGTGGGCCTCCGCCCAGAACCTGCTGGCCACGGTGATCGCCATCGTGCAGACGCGGGTGGAGCTTGCTGCTGTCGAGCTGGAAGAGGAAAAGCGCCGCCTGCTGGCCGTGATGGGCTGGGGGGCGGTGGCCGTGCTGATGGCCTGCTTCAGCCTGGTGTTCCTGGCCTTGTTCATCACCGTGCTGTTCTGGGATGACCGCGTGTTGGTGCTGGGGTCGATCACCGTGCTGTTCCTGGTGATCGGTGGCCTGGCCTGGCAACGGGTGGGCAAGTTGCTCACTGGCTCGGGCGGCCTGTTGTCGGCCAGCATCGCCGAGCTCGAGGGTGACCGCAAGGCCCTGGCCGAGGCAGCCGCGCGCGTCTCCGGCCAGGCCAAACCGCCAACGCAGGAGTGAGCCCATCATGTTGACCGATGAGCAACTGGCGCTCAAGAAGCGCTACCTGCAACTGCACAGTGCGTTGTTGCGCCACAACCTGGCGGAGCAGGTCACCCAGACGCTGTCACCGGTGGCCACTGTCCAGCAGCGGCTGCATGTCGCCAGCACGTGGGCGCGTGCGCACCCCATGCTGTTGGGGGGCGCAGCGTTGGCGCTGGTGTTCTGGCGGCCACGCAGCCTGAACCTGTTGGCGCAGCGCGGCCTGTGGCTGTGGCAGACCTGGCAACGGGTGCAGGCGCTGCGCGGGCCGCGCTGATCCATCCAGGTCATTTCAGTCTGTCATGACAGCCTGCGGCGGGCCAGCGTGCTTCAGCGCTGGTCCGCCTCCTTGAAGCGCGCGATGCGCTCTGCATCGGCCGGATGGCTGCTGAAGGCGATGCCGAAGTCATCTTCGTCGTCGCCCTCGTCTTCCCTGTCTGACGAGTCTTCCTCGGGAGCCTTGGCGCCGTCCTTGGTCTTCTTGTCATCCTCTTCAGGGAGCGGGCGGCGTCGGTACGCGGCCAGCTCTTCGAACAGGCCGGCCATCACGGAGGGCCGGATGTTGTTGGCCCGCAGCAGCTCGATGGAGGCGTCATCCGCCTCGCGCTCGAAATCGCGTGAATAAGCCATGTGGCCCAGCAGGGCCGGCGTGGCCGCCAGCACCTGGCTGAAATCCCCGAAGGCCACGCTGGCCGCAGCGCCCAGCAGGCCAGACTGCACCAGCAGGCGCATGGAATGCCGGTGCTGGACATGGCCCAGCTCGTGGGCGAACACGCCCACCAGCACCTCGTCGCGCCCCTTGAACAGCTTGACCAACTGGTCGGTGAACACCAGGCTGCCGTCGGGCAGCGCAAAGGCGTTGGGGCCGATGCGCGCATGGCGGAAGTGGATCTTGACGGGCAGGGCTGGCGTGCCAGGGGGCTGGGCCGACTGCCACCGCGCCTGCGCCTGCAGGAACAGCGCGCGCAGGCGTTCCTGTTCGGCCTTGGGCAACTTGCTGGGATGCAGCCAGGTTTCTTCCACCGAGCGCATGGCGATCTCGCCGACCTGCTGATCGACCGAGCGGGGCATCACGGCCATCACGCCGCGGCTGGCCAGGGGCAGCCCCCACAGGTAGCCGGCCGCACAGAGCGCCAGCAGCACGACCACGGCCACACCTACCAGGCGCCAGCTTTGCTGTACCTGCACCACCCAGCCTTCGCCGATGTGGTGGTGACGGGCCCATTGGTCCCATTCGGCAGGGGCACGGGCATGCAGGGCACCGCCATCCGGCAACTGGGCGATGCGGGCGCCATGCCGGGTGCGCTCGGGCCAGCGGATCTCCCGCAGCGGGATCTGGCTGCTCACGGCCGCGCCAGTGAGCTGCAGCATGTCGCCATGCACGCTCAACTCGACGGGGATGGCCTGCGCGTGCTGGCCGTCGAAGTAGTCGGCGATCAGGGGTGTGTCGGCCATGTCCTGCTCAAGTAACGCACCAACAAGGGCTCACAGCCCGAAGTCGATGCCAGCCATGTCCACGGCCGCGTCGCCCGCGCCCTCGCGGTGCTGCGCCGCCTTCGGGCGCGACACCAGGGTGTCCAGATCGATGCGGGCGTGCACGGTCAGGGCCTGCAGGCGCAACCGTGCCATGGCGATGGCGGCGAAGGGCCAGTAGAACCCGAGCGTGAGCACCATCAGCGTCCAGTTGATCAGCGTCTGCTTGAACAGGGGGCCAAAGCCCAGGTGGCTCTTGAAGCGCAGGTCGCGGCTGCCGGTCTGTGTCCAGACCAGGTTCTGCATGCGCGATTGCCAGTAGGGGATGGGCACCGCGTAGATGGCCACGATCACGGCGAACACCACCGGTGCGAGCAGTGGCGAGGCCATCCAGGAGGCGCCGGGCCGGCTGCCCTCCACGATGCCTGCCGCCAGCAAGACGGCCACCAGCGTGCTGCCCAGCACCGCCACGGCGATGGTCACGCCTGCCGTCTTGGCGAACACCTTGAACACATCGCCAAAGCTGACGCGGAACTCCGTGTGCACCTGGCCGTAGACGTAGTTCTCGTGCTGGTACTTCTTGAATCGGTAGAAGATGTAGGGGCCTGCAGCCACGTAGGCCAGGGACATCAGGACGGCGCCGCCGATGATGCCTGCGGTATTGCGGGTGACGATCAGGCCTATGCCCGCCGCAATGGCTGCGATCAGGATCAGCGCCGGGATGGCAAAAACCAGGTAGACGCCCTTCATGGAGCCTGTGAACTGAAAGCGCAGCCCGCGCCAGCTGGTGTTGGCCAGCCGGAACTGCAGCGAGGCACGCAACAGCGCCGGCCACACGGCCATGAAGATGAGGCCGGCGATACCGCCTGCGGTGGGGGATACGCTGGACGCCATGTTGTAGGCGATGAACAGTGCGCCCACCAGCAGGAAGCCGCGCAGCATGCGCTTGGGATCGCCGTGGAAATCCAGCGCATGGCCAGCCACGTGCGTGTTGCCGTAGAAGTAGCGGAACTTGCGCACCCGGGCCCAGGGGTAGTACAGCCCGAAAGTGACCAGTGTGAGCAGCAGGTTGACGATCCAGATGCGGAAGTACTCGCTGCCCGACCCGGTGAACTCGACCGGATAGCGCTGGGTGGGGCGCGCCTGGCCTGGGTTGTCGGTGATGAGGGGCGACGCCTGGGCGTCACCCAGAGCGCCTGGCTGGCTGGGGTGCGGCATGAACAACTCTCCCTTGAGTGCCTGTGAATATTTGTGTCCGGTGGCGAAATTTACCCCAGGCGCCCAGGGCGCCTACAATTTTTGGATGAATTTTCCTGACGACGACCGCGTGCCTGACCTTCTGGGTGCCCCAGCTTCCGCCTTGCTCAAAGGGCTCAACCCCGAACAGCTGGCCGCCGTGACGGCGCCGCCCGGCCCCTGGCTGATCCTGGCGGGGGCCGGCTCGGGCAAGACGCGCGTG
>CALAKR010000423.1 GCA_937923225.1 uncultured Aquabacterium sp.
CAGGGTGTCGAGCAGCAGGTCAGGATAGTGGGCGACGGGCGCGACGCGGTGCTCGGCGAACAGGTCCGGGAAGAGCCGCATCATCATCTTGCGGTTCTCGAGCATGTAGCTCACGCCGCTGGGCACGCGCAGGTTGTCTTCCAGCACGTAGTAGGTGCCGCTGCCATCGGGGTTACAGGCGCGGACCATGTCGATGCCGGCGATGATGGAGTAGATGCCGCCAGGCACCTTCAGGTCCACCATCTCCTGGCGGAACTGGGCGTTGTTGAGCACCGGCTCTGCAGGCACGACGCCGGCCTTGAGGATCTCCTGGCCGTGGTACACATCCTCGAGGAAGCGGTTGAGGGCGGTGACGCGCTGGCGCAGGCCCTTTTCCATCTCGCGCCATTCGTTGGCGGGGATGATGCGCGGGATCAGATCGAACGGGATCAGGCGCTCGGTACCGGCACCGGTTTCGTCCTTGTCGCCATACACCGCGAAGGTGATGCCCACGCGCCGGAAGATGGTCTCGGCTTCTTCGCGCCGGGATTGCATCATCTCCCGGGGCTGGCGTCCGAGCCAGCGGTCGTACACCCTGTAGTGGTCGCGCACCTGGTCGATGGTGGCGTTCATTTCGTCGAAGAATCGCATCGGCTGGTCCCTTGTGGGGATGTCCAAAAAACGCTGACAAGCCTGTATTAGCAGGGACTATGCCAGGCGATCAGGCCCGGCAGGATGACTTGGCGCATACCCACCGCCCGACGACTCAAATGTCTCAAAACGGTGCGTACTTGTCATCCAATTTACCGATTGCACCAAAAATGTATCTTTGGATCAGCCAGGGGATTCCGTTTGGACTGTCGGGCTTCGCTGACACACGTTGTTGGTGCATATGGTGGCGGCACTCACGCCACATGGTGAACTGTGTTGGCGCAGCGCCCCATCAGGGGGCATCGGCAGCGGCCGGGGTCTCGCCCAGTGGCAAGGTGGTGACGCGCACCGTCAGCGTGTGTTCTCCCCCACCCCGGATCACACCGCGCAGGGGGGTCACGTCACCGAAATCCCGCCCGTAGGCCACGCGCACGTGGTTCAGGCCCGGCAGGCAGTCGTTGGTCGGATCCAGGCCCAGCCATTCGCCAGCGCGCGGGGCGTTCAGGCCCGGGCACCAGACGCTGACCCAGGCGTGCGAGGCATCGGCGCCCAGCAGGCGGGGCTGGCCCGGTGGCGGTTGCGTGAGCAGGTAGCCGCTGGTGTAGCGCGCGGCGAGGCCGCAGGCCCGCAGGCAGGCCAGCATCAGGTGCGCGAAATCCTGGCAGACGCCTTCGCGACGGTTGAACACCTCCAGCACCGGGGTAGAGATGTCGGTGCTGGCCGGCGCATAGCGGAAATCGCGGTGGATGCGGTGCATCAGCTCGATGGCGCCCTGCGCGATGGGGCGCGAGGGGTGCAGCGATTCGCGCGCGTAGGCCCGCAGTACATCGTGCAGGGGTACGTAGGGCGAGGCGTAACTGAACTCGGCCGCTGGCTCGAAAGGCGCATGCGCACGGTAGATCAGGCGTTCACGCACCTGGGCGATGTGCAGGCTCTGCTCGGGCTGCAGGCCCTGGTAGCGGTGCCAGATCTCGACCTCGCTGCGGGCCTTGACCAGCAGTTCGCTGTGGGGCGTGTTCAGAGAGAAATAGGCGCGGCTGTTGCCGAAGGCATCGCGGCGGGTGCTGTGCTGCGTGGGCTGCGGCGACACGCTCATCTCGAAGACCCGCAGGTGCTGCGCGTCGTCGGTCAGGGGGCGCAGGCAGGCGACATGGTGCGCCATCTCGACCGGGTAGGCGTACTCGTAGCGGGTCTCGTGCTCGACGCTCAGGCGGGCGCTGGGTTCGGGGGTAGCCGCTCGGCGGGCGACGGCGTCGCGCAATGCATCGGCCGTGGCCTCGGTGGCGGCAATGGCCTCGTCGGGGCTGGGCAAGGTCATGCGCTCATCGTCTGGGCAGAGGGTTCGGCATGGGCGAAGTAGCGCAGGCCCAGCTCGTCGGACAGGCGCCAGCTGGCCTCCATCAGGCGCTGCGCCAGGGCCTCCACCGCGGCCTCGCCGGCGCCAGGCGTGGCCATGTCGGCCAGGTTCAGGCCCACGCCCTCGACGGGCAACAGATCGAGCAGGCCGGTCAGCGGGCTGGAGCGGTCGGGCAGCTTGACCAGCTCGTTGCGCAGGCGCCGCAGCACGCAGCCCATGGCGCGCGGGTTGGTCTCGTCCATCACGATGGTGCCCACCAGGGCCGGCCATTCCAGCCGGCGCTGGCAGCGCGCGCGGAAGGTGATGGTGCTGTCGAACAGCATCAAGAGCATGTCGAAGCCCTGCGGGCTGTGCACGGCGCCCTGCTGCACGAAGGCCCGCAGCATGCCGGCGTAGGCCCCCAGGCGCTCGACCAGACGGCCCACGGTGAGCAGGCGCCAGCCGGCGTCACGGGTCATGCGATCGGTCTGCGCGCCGGTGACGGCAGCCAGCTGCATGCCCAGGTGGTCGAGCGCTTCGCGGGCCTCGACGAGCTCACGCGCGGGCTCTTCGCCACGGCGCAGGCGCAGGCTGAAATCAGGCGCCAGGGTGCGCAGCAGGCGGTCGTGGTCGGATGACAGGCGGTCGCGCAGGGTGTGGGCCGTGCGCTCCAGCGAGCCCAGGTTGAAAGCCAGGCTGTAGGCGCCCTGCTTGGCCAGCGGATCGGCCAGGGCCTCCATGGCGGCGCGCTCGAACACGCGCGGCGATTGCAGCAGGCTGGGCGTGCCCGGCGGCACCAGGCCCGTGCTTGCCGCCAGGGCGGACATGGCTTCGAGCACGCCGGCATCGGGCGTGTCGTCATCAGCCAGCAGGTTGACCAGGGCCTGCACCAGGCGCAACTGCTGTTCGGCGCGCTCGGTGTAGCGGCCCATCCAGAACAGGTTCTCGCCGGTGCGGCTGGCCACGGGGCGCTGGCGCTGGACCACGTCCTCGGCCTTGAGCGGGTGCGGCAGCATCGAGAAGGTGTCCACCGGCTCTTCGGT
>CALAKR010000424.1 GCA_937923225.1 uncultured Aquabacterium sp.
AATTCGAAGCCCGCCGCGCCGAGCTCGAAAAGGTCCAGGCCGACAAGCTGGCCGCCGCCCAAGCCCTGGGCGAGACGCTGGGTGGCAAGACCGTCACGCTGAGCCAGAAGGCTGGCGTGGACGGCCGCCTGTTCGGCTCCGTGACCAACTTCGACATCGCCGAAGGCCTGAAGGCTGCCGGTTACGATGTGGCCAAGCAGCAGGTCCGCCTGCCCAACGGCCCCCTGAAGACGACCGGCGAACACGCCGTGTCCGTGGCCCTGCACACCGACGTGGTCGTCGATGTGACCGTGGCCGTGGTGCCCGAGGCCGAGTAATCCTCTGCCCAGCAGCTTCGGCGCCTTCGGGTGCCGGGCCAACAAAAGCCGCCCCAGGGCGGCTTTTTTCATGGGCGGGTGATTCGTCGCTCAGGCTTGAGAGGCCGGGGCCGATGCTTGCATGCCTGGCACACCTGCACTGAGCAGGTAGTCCGTCACCTCGTCAGAAAAGCGCATGCGCTCCCCCTGGATGAGCACGGTGCCTGCATCCACGGGATCGGGTTGCGCCGCCGGCATCCCGTGCTCGACCAGCGCCTGCGCGCAGCCCAGCCAGTCACCCCCCGGGTGAGGCTCATTGCAGGAGCCCCATGACAGGCTGCCCAGCAGGTTGCTGCCATAGCCGTGCTGCTCGGTCCACTGCGCGCCATGGGCCAACAGGAAGCGCGCCAGCGCCGCATGGCCGCGAAAGACGGCCTGGTTCAAGGCCGATGCATCCCAATCACCGCCCTTGGCCGCGATGGGCCAGCCCAGCGTGACCATCAGGCGCACCGCATCATCATGGCCCTGCGAGGCCAGCTCCGACAGCAGACTCAACTGCGCGGAAGACAAGCCTTTGAGCAGCCCGGGATGCTCGGCCAGCAGCGCCCGTGCGCTGGCTTCATCGCAGCGTGCACATGCGGCGATGAACGCTTCGGAGGGCGGCAAGCCGTCGCCATCACTGGATGGGGCCAGCAGGCGCGCCACATCGGTCAGGCCGAAACGCAGGGCCAGCAGATGGGCGCTCGTGCCATCACTCGTCTGCACCTGCGGATTTGCGCCCGCGGCCAGCAAGGCTTCGATGTGCGCCACGGACCTGCGCCGGCGAATGCCCCACAACAAGGGGGTACGCCAGGCCACCAGGTAGGGATCCGCCGTCACCTCGTTGGGATCCGCCCCATGGGACAGCAACAGGCGCAGGGCCTCGATGTCATCGTGGTCCAGCGCCCGGAACAGCGCATTGGTGCCGGTGATGCGCGCCCCGGCCTGCAACAGCAGTTGCAGGCAGGCGGTGCTGTCGCTGTCCAGCGCGTGGTACAGCGATTCGCCATCGTTGGGATCAGCCCCCGCGTCGAGCAGCAGCTTGGTGATCACCGCATCGTGCGTGCGCCCTGCCGCGCCATACAGGGCCGACAACCGCTCAGTATCAGAAGGCTGCGCCAGCGAGGCCGGCGGCCAGCGGTTGCCTACCGTCTGGTTCGGGTCCGCGCCCGCGTCGAGCAGGAGCTTGGCGCAGGCCCGCAGCCCTTCACGGTAGGCCGGCAGCTTCGCCAGCCCTGATTGGGTCACGGCCACCAGTGGCGGCAGACGTAGCGGGCCGCCCACACGGTTCACCCAGGAAGGATCGTGCTCGATCGTGCGGCGCAGCAGGGATTCGTCGCCCACGGCACAGGCCAGGTAAGGGTCATCGCCCAACAGGCCCGGGTGCTCCTGCAGCAGGCGCTCGGCCACGGCGGGGCGCGCGTTGTCCGTGCCGCCAGCCACATCGCCTGCATAGACCAGCCGCAGCCAGTTGAGCACGGCCTTGGCAGGATCTTCTGTGTGGGCGCGGCGCGCGAGGACAAAGCCTTGCAGATCCACCCAGGAGGCGAAGCCGTACTCACGGGCCACGCAGGATTGGGCATCGTGCAGGCGCAGGGCCATCTGGGTAATGGCTGGATTCGGTCTGCCAGCAGCCGCCGGCAGGGATGCCCGAAAGCGTTCGATGGCACCTGGGTCACCGTCCCGGTAAAGGGCCAGCAGTTCCTTGGCTTGTTTCTTGAGATGGCCCATGTCGGGCCGAGCAGGCAAGCGTTTCATGTGAACCTCCGTGCACACAGCGCCGACGGCCCGCAAATCCGGCTGCACAAAGGCTGTGGCCACCAAGGCCGTGTCAGCACATGAAGAGGCAAGTGGGTTCAACCCTTCCCGCGGGCCCGGGCGCGGCTTGCACCGCAGCCCGGATGTTAGCTCAGCCCCCAGCTGTCTGCTTGAAGGCCATCACGGCCTGGTTGCGCAGCGTGCGCAGCAACGACAGCTCCTTCTCGGTGATCAGCAGGCTCTCGGCCTGCCCCTTGTCGGCGTAGATCAGGCCCAGCCCCATGTCCTGCCCCTGGCGCTTCATCGACATCGGCAGCAGCAGGAAGGTGGGCGCCTGCACACGCTCCTGGAACCAATCGGGCAGGCGGGAGGCCACGGAGCGCACGCCGGCATCGGCGATCAGGGTGTCGACGCCTTTCACGCACACGGCCGAGAACAAATCCACGGGCGCGCCCTCGGCCACCTTGAGGGGCACCTTGAACACCCCCTTGAGCGCGTCAGCGCCCTCGCCCAGGCCGATGCGCCCCACCAGTTGCGCGCTGCGCGCATCGCGCAGGCAGAAGATCACGCGACGGCAGTCGAGGGCGCGGTAGACCGTCTCCAGGATCATCTGCAGCACATCGTTGAGCTTGAAGCTGTCGACCATGCTGTTGGCGATGTCCTGAATGCCGCTGGTGAGGATGCCGGCCGAATCGACGGGCGGCGGCTCGGCGCCCAGCACGATCAGTGCGCCGTCCTCATCGGGCGTGGCCAGGCCGAGCGCTTCGGCCGAGGGGCCCTCATCGGCGCCAGCATTGGGGGCATCGACGTAGTAGGCCTCCAGCAGGCGCTCGGCAGGTGAGTCGCGCGGCACATCCAGCTTGATGACCTGTGTGA
>CALAKR010000425.1 GCA_937923225.1 uncultured Aquabacterium sp.
CACCAGCACGTGGTGGCAGATGCCAGGGCCTTCCGGGTACAGCCGCTGCAGCACCCGCAGGGGGCCATCGTGGCGGTCGTGGGCGGTGGTGCGTTCGCCGTCGCGGCGGTAATCCAGGGTCAGGTGGCCGTGCCAGCTCATCGGGGCCTAGGCGTCAAGTGGACGCGGTTGTGGTGGAACTGCAAGGCGCCAGTGTAAGGGTGGGATGCGGGCGCTCTGAGGACGCTCCGAGGGCGTGTCATGCCCCAGCATGGTGCTCTGCCATGCCGCGCGCCATCTGGACAGTCGGCACGAAGCTTGCGACAATGCTGGCGCGGAGTAGAAGCGTTCAAGCAGCCCCCAGCCATCCATGATCGGCAGGGCCCGGCCAGGAAATTGCTCCCTCGTGTTCAACCGCGGCGCCAACCCCACGGCGCTTCAACGAGGAGCCTGCTCATGCTCACCACCCAACAGCCCATCTTCCGGCGTTTCTGGCACGCCGTGATGCCGCTCAGCCAGCTGGCTGATGGCCCCCAGCCCTTCACCCTGCTCGGCGAGAACATCGTCCTGTTCCTGGACGAGCGCGGCCAGCCTGCAGCCCTCAAGGATAGATGCTGCCACCGCACGGCCAAGCTCTCCAAGGGCTGGTGCAACAAGGGGCGCCTGCAGTGCGGCTACCACGGCTGGGTCTACGACCGCACCGGCCGCGTCGTCGAGATCCCCCAGTACGAAGAAGGCCGCCGCATCCTGCCGGACTTCAAGACCACGGCCTACCACTGCGTCGCTCACTACGGCTATGCCTGGGTGGCGCTGGAGGATCCCGTCGCCGACATCCCCGAGATCCCGGAGTTCGAGGCCGCCGGCTGGCGCACCATCTTCCAGTTCTACGAGCGTTGGGAGACCAGCCCGCTGCGTGCTTTGGAAAACTCCTTCGACAACTCGCACTTCAGCTTCGTGCACCGGGCTACCTTCGGCGTGGCCGCCCAGCCCAAACCCAGCAAGTACGAACTGGTCGAGAACGACACCGGCTTCTACGCCGAAACCGTGATCGACGCGGCGAACCCGCACCAGTACCAGCGCGTCAGCGGCGTGACCGACCCGATCACCACGCGCCACATGCGCAATGCCTACTTCCAGCCTTTCTCGCGCCGGCTGGACATCGAGTACCCCGGCGGCGTGCGCCACATCATCATCAACTGCTTCACGCCGATTGATGATGGTTCGATCCAGCTGTGCCAATGGCTGTTCCGCAACGACACCGAAGAAGATTGCCCGGCCCAGCTGCTGATCGACTTCGATGAGGTGATCACGCGCGAGGACAAGGACATCCTTGAATCCACCGACCCGGATGCCCTGGTGGACGTGCGCCGCCGTGGCGTCGAGTTCTCGATGGACAGTGACCGCCCCGGCATGCTGATCCGCAAGAAGCTGATGGCCCTGCTGGCCCAGCACGGCGAGGCCGAGGTGCACCGTGGCCTGCCCGGCGTGAAGATCATGCTGAGCCGTGAAGGCGTGCAGACTGGCTGCGGCGCAGCCTGTGACAGCGGCCCAACGCATAGCCCTGCGGGCACGGCAGCCGAGGCCGCCTGAGCGGGATTTTTGCCCGATTTACCGGGCGTTTCCGCGCTTGCGCACAGGGCGCAGTCTGCATACTGTGCCCTCATGGCAAGCACCTTCGGGCTCGGTGAGAGATGAGCGCGTCTGGCGGGCAGGGCACAGGCCCTGCGCTGGACGATGACATCACGCGCGTGATCGGCACGCCGCGTGTGCCGGGGCGCGCGCCTGAGGACGACCCCGAGAAAACGGTGGTCAAGGCCCCGACGATCCCTCGGCCACCGATACCGGCTGCCCAGGCGCCAGTACGCACCGTGCCCGTGCCGCCGCCCACCGCGCTGCGTCCCTTCAAGCCCAAGACCGGCACGGCCCTGGCCTTGCCGCCCGGCTTTCGCCTGCACGAATACCGCATCGACCGCGTGCTGGGGCAGGGCGGCTTCGGCATCACCTACCTGGCCACCGACGTCAACCTCAACACCAAGGTCGCCATCAAGGAGTACCTGCCGGAGGACATCGCCTTCCGCACCTCGGGGCAGACCGTGTCGGCCCATTCCTCGCGCTTTAGAGACCGCTACCGCAGCGGCCTGGACAGCTTCCTGGTCGAAGGCCGCACGCTGGCCACCTTCCGCCACCCCAACATCGTGCGCGTGGCGCGCTTCTTCGAGGCGCACCAAACTGCCTACATGGTGCTGGAATACGAACGTGGCAGCCCCTTCAAGACCTGGTGGCCCGAGCACGCCCAGATCGGCGAGAAGGAGCTGATGGGCCTGATCCAGCCCCTGCTGGATGGTCTGTCGGTGGTGCACGGCATGGGCTTTCTGCACCGCGACATCAAGCCCGACAACATCCAGGTGCGCCGCCGCGATGGCAGCCTGGTGCTGCTGGATTTCGGTTCGGCGCGCCAGGCCGTGAGCACCGGCACGCAAGATGATGTGGCCGTGACGCCGGGCTACGCGCCCATCGAGCAGTACGAGGATGGCGACCAGGGCCCCTGGACCGACATCTACGCCATGGGCGCCACCCTGTACTGGACGGTGACCGGCAAGAAGCCGCCCGACGCGATGGACCGCGCCATGGCCGTGGGCCGTGGCGGTGCCGACCCGCTGGAGCCGGCCACCGTGGCCGCCAAGGGCCGCTACAGCGAATCCTTCCTCAAGGCCATCGACTGGGCGCTGGCCCTGCAGGCAGCCGATCGCCCGCAGGACATCGCCCAGTGGCGCGTGGCCCTGTTCGCCTCGCATGCGGCCAGCCTGGGCCTGCAGGAGGCCCTGCGCGCCGGTGACGCGGCGGACGACCCGGCAGACCATGTGCCCCATCACCACCTGGCCTTGCGTTCGGTGCCGCGCCGCATCGCCTTCGGTGTGTGGCGTGGCGTCCGCCGTGTGGTGCGCCCGGGCTCCTGGCCCATGGCGATCAAGATGTCGCTGGCGATGGTGCTGGCGGCCTTACTGCCCATGCTGATCACCGGCTACTACAACCTGCAGGGCAGCCTCACGGCCGTCTCCGATGGCGAGTTGCGCAATCTGCAGCAACTGGCCCGCAGCACGGCCGGGCGCGTCTCCCAGCTCATCGGCGACAGCCAGAACCTGGCGCGCACCCTGGGCACGGACGAAGCCTTCGTGCAGTTCCTGGCCAAGCCCGATGAGGCCAGTGCCGAGACCATGCGCAACAAACTCGAGCGCCTGGTCAAGTCCAACCCCGACATCGGCCTGATGATGCTGATGGACACCAAGGGTACGGCCATTGTCTCCAGTGACCCCAAGGTCACGGGCAAGAACTTTGCCTTCCGCGAATACTTTCGTGAGGCCATGAAGGGCCACCCGCACATCACGGGGATCGTGGTGGGTGCGGCCACGGGCGCGGCGGGCATGTTCTACGCGCACCCGGTGTTCGGGCCGGATTACGAAGTGATCGGCGCCGTCGTGCTGCGCATCCGCTCGGCGTCTTTCGATGGCATCCTGGAGCAGGTGGGGCAGGGCGCACCGCTCACCCCCTTCATGGTCGATGGCGATGGCGTCGTCATCTACCACCCGGACGCGAAGGTGCTCTTCAGCAGCCTGACGGCACTGCCTGCGCCCACGCTCGACAAGATCCGGGCGGACCAGCGCTTCAAGCGCGATTCCGTCACTTCCCTGAACATGCCGGAGTTGGCACATGCCATGGTGGGGGCGAAGGAACAAGGCCACATCACCTACAAGTCCACCATCAGCAGCACCGAAGAGATCGCGGGCTTCTCGCCCGTGGTGGGGCACGACTGGGTGGTCGGGGTGGCCGAGCCACGTTCCGCCTTCGAGGCGCCGCTGAACAAGCTCTTCACGCAGCTGCTGTGGAGCGTGCTGCTGATCGGCCTGTTGTTCACGGGGTTGGCCTTGATGTTCGCGCGCAGCATCGTGCGCCCCATCAAGGCGCTGACCGGTGCGGCCGATGCGCTCAAGCGTGGTGACTATGCCGGCGCCAGCCTGCAGGTGCGCAACCGCGATGAGATCGGGCAGTTGGCGCGCACCTTCAACGTGCTGATCGATGTGCTGCGCCAGCGTGAGCGCGAGCGGGGGCAGAACCAGCGTTCGTCATGAGCCTTGCCGAAGGGCCTGGGCCTGTTCAACGCGGCTCGAAGCTGGCCGGTGCGGGCAGGCACCGTACGGCATCGCCCACCTTCAGCGCGCCGCCCTGCAGCACGCGCGCATTGAGCCCGCCGTGGCCGCGCATCGCGTTGTAGCCGCCCGGGCCCAGCAGCTCTTCCATGCGGGAGCAGGGATCACAAGGCCCGGTGATCTCCAGGATCACGTCGTCGCCCAGATGCAGCACCATGGGCTCGTCGCGGAACAGGGCGCGCGCGGCCAGCAAATTCAGGCCCGAGACAAGCAGGTTGCGGCGCAGCAAGGCCGGATCCACGGCGGGCAAGGCAGCGAAGGCCGCGATGACGGGCAGGTGCTCGGCCTGGATCAGGGTGACCTGCCGTTTGCTGCCGCCGGGGCGCGAGGGTGTTCGCGCGGCGATGTGGTCGCCTTCCAGGCCGTGGTCCACCAGGGCCTGGGTGGCAGGCACATGGATGGCCGGTGCACGCCGGGCAGGGCGCAGGCAGATCGCTTCGAGGCGGCCCGGACGGGGGAACTGCTGGACCAGCCAGTGAAGGTCACGGGGGGTATCGGGAAGCGGTTTGGCCTTCAAGAGAGCATCCTGCAAGGGGAGAGAGACGGGGCGTCATGCAAAGTCTCGCAGATCGTAGCGACCATGCAGCGCTGGGGCAATCCAGCCGGCCGGCGACAATGGCAGCCATGAGCCCCACCCAAGATCCCGTCATCGAACAGACCCGCGACTGGCTGGTCCGCGCTGTCATCGGCCTGAACCTGTGCCCGTTTGCCAAGGCGGTGCACGTCAAGCAGCAGATCCGCTACGCCGTGACCGATGCGAGCACCCCGGGGGCGCTGGCGGATGTCCTGCGCGATGAACTGGCCCTGCTGCGTGACGCTGATCCGGCGCAGATCGACACCACCTTGCTGATCCATCCTCAGGTGCTGGCCGACTTCCTGGACTACAACGATTTCCTGGATGTGGCGGACGACCTGCTGGAGGAGATGGACCTGGAAGGCGTGATCCAGGTGGCCAGCTTCCATCCTGATTACCAGTTCGCCGACAGCGATCCGGACGACATCGAGAACTTCAGCAACCGATCGCCGTATCCCACCCTGCACCTGCTGCGCGAGAGCAGCATCGACCGCGCGGTGGAGGCCTTTCCGGAAGCCGAGGACATCTACGAGACCAACATGGACACCTTGCGCCGCCTGGGCCATGCCGGCTGGCGCAAACTTTTCACCGAAGGCTGAAGCCTCAGGCCAGGTCGTCGCCTTTGAGGCCAAGCTCGTGGCTCAGGCGCTCAACCAGCGCGCGCAGCGAAGCCAGCTCTTCGGCCTGCCGCTGCTGCTCGGCCTTCAGGGCGGCCAATTCGTCGGCCCAGGCAGCAGCCTCGCTGCCGGATGACAGGGCCTGGCTTGGGCCAGAAGCGGTTGTCATCGCGACCTCACCACACAGCAGGTGTGCCCAGCGTGCCTCACGTTCGCCTGGCCCCTTGGGCAGCCGCACCACGCGCGCAGGCGTCTTGGTGCTCAGTTCATCCAAAAAGCCGTCGACCGACGACAGGTCTGCAAACCGGTGCAGGCGCTCCGTGTGCAGGCGCAACTCGGCCGAGGTCTGCGGCCCGCGCAGCATCAGCATGGTCAACAGCGCCACCGACTGGCTGGGCACGCCCAGGCCGCGGGCCGCGTTGTGCTCGAAACGCACCACGCGGCTGCCGCTGACCTCATTGACCAGGCTCAGCTCCTTCAAGCCATTGATGCCCTGAAGCACCTCGGCCTCGCTGAGCTGCATGACGGGCTCACGCGCCGTCTTCTGGTTGCACCCCAGCGTGAGCGCGTTCAGCGACAGCGGGTAGCTGTCCGGCACGGTGTGCTGTTTTTCGACCAGCACGGCCAGCACGCGGGCCTCGGTAGGGGTGAGCGTTCGGGCGGTCAAAGCGGGGCTCCTGGCAGGGCGGTGTGATCGGCAAGGGCGCCGACATTACCACGCGCATCACCACGCCAGGGCCTCCGGGTGCATCACAGCGCCAGCGTCAGGGTCGGCGCGAAGATGGCGATGGTGATGGCCAGGCCCACGCCCCACACCAGCGAGCGCAGCGCGCCCTGGTTGGCCAGGTAGATGGCGATGTAGACCAGGCGGGTGACGATGAAGGCGATGGCCAGCATGTCGGTGCGGCCCTGGTCCAGCCCGGCCTGTTGCGCGGCCAGCACCGCGAACACGAAGAGCGGCAGTGCCTCGAAGCCGTTGTGCTGGGCGGCGGCAGCGCGCGCCTTCCAGCCCTCCTGGCGGGCAGCCCAGTCACGCGGGTTGCGGTTGTCATAGCCGCCTTCGCGGACCTTCTTGCCGGCGGTGCTGAACTTGGCCAGGCCCATGGTCACCACGGGCAGCACGGCGGCCACGAGCACGCAGGTGTTGGCAATCGTCATCGTTGTCTCCAGTTGGGGTTGTTCGCAAAAAGCCGGCCCATTCTATTTTTTGACAACGATTCGTGTCAAATTTTCCGGGGCGTACGCACAGTACGTGTCCAAGAGGGCAGGAAACGCACTGCGAAGGCAAGGATTCTGCCAACGACCTACACTGACTCGCTTGTTGCCTGAGGTGTTGTCATGAAGATCGATTTCGTCTCCGATGTGTCCTGCCCATGGTGCGCCATCGGCCTGAATGCCTTGGAACAGGCCATTGGCCGCCTGGGGCCCGATTTGAAGGTCGATCTGCATTTCCAGCCCTTCGAGCTGAACCCCGACATGGGCCCTGGTGGCCAGGACATCACCGAGCACCTGGTGCAGAAGTACGGCATCACGCCTGAGCAGGCCGACAGCAACCGCGAGGGGATCCGCCAACGCGGTCTGCAGGTGGGCTTCGGGTTCAACATGGAGCGCCGTGGCCGCATCTACAACACCTTCGATGCCCACCGCCTGCTGCACTGGGCGGGCCTGCAGGGCCGGCAGCTTGAACTCAAGCATGCGTTGTTTGCGGCCTACTTCACCGAAGGGCGCGATCCCAGCGACCAGGATTTGCTGGTCAGCCTGGCCGGGCAGGTGGGGCTGGATGAAGCCCAGGCGCGCCAGGTGCTGACGGAAGACCGCTTTGCCCAGGAAGTGCGAGAACTGGAGCAGTTCTACACAGGGCAGGGGATCCGATCGGTGCCCTCGGTCATCATCAACGACCGTCACCTGATTCAGGGCGGCCAGCCGGTGGATCTGTTCGAGCAGGCCCTTCGACAGATCGCGGCCGAAAGCTGAGCCAGGCCAGATGTGCCATCAGCGGATGGTGACGGGCGCCCCTGCAGGCAGATGAGCCGGTTTCATGACGGGCTGGCCCGCCAACCAGGCGGCTTCGGCGTCTGGCTGGTCCAGGATGGTGACCATGGCCGCGGTCAACTCCAATCCTCGTGTATCGACCTCGGGCAAGGCCTTGCCAAGGCCGTTGAGCATGCCTTCCTGAACCGCGAAATAGGCCAGCATGCGGGCCTTCTCGTGCACGGCGGCTGACTTTTCCGGTCCGACCCGCTTGGCGCGCTTGCACACCGCTTCGTCGTAGGAGGTGAACTCCGCACAGGCCAGCGGGCGCACGGCATAGACCGAGCAGCGGCCGTCCGCCCCCAGGAAAGCGCAGGGCTTCGGGATGCGGGCGCGGCTCTCGCTGGACATTCCTCGGGTGGCCTTGTCCAGCTGACGCAGCCGCCCGACGATGGCCTCGCGGGACGCAGCCATCTCATCGCTGGCCAGATGCCTGGCAATCCGAAAGGCCTCGGGGGCTGACACCCTGACCAACTGGTAGCAGCACCAGTTGCACCCCTTGTCGCAGGCCACGGGTGGGCTCATGGGGTTGCGGATGCGGATGGCCATGGCTTCCGCGGTGTCGCTGGTGTGGTTCACCATGGCCCGCAGCGTGTCGCCGGATGCGCCGTCCTGAAGTATCTCGGTGACGGCCTGTTCCTGCCGTGTACGCAGCACGGCGGCGGTGTTCAGTTCATCCGGTGTCCAGTCACTGATGGACACGCCGGTGCGGGTACTTCCTGTGGACCGGGACATGGCTGGGCGAAAGCGGCTCGAATGACGATGGGGCTCGGAGCTTAACAGCGCCCCATTTAATCGGCGCCGTTTGAATGTAAGCAGTTTTTGCGCGCGCCGTGTCCCAGGCGCCTGCGCTCACTGCGCCTTGAAGCGCGACTGCGGCACCGTCTTGAGGTCGCCGCCCAAGCTGCCGATGTAGTTGGACAGCTGCTTCAGCTCGGCATGCGTGAACATCTTGGCCTGCGTGGCCATGATGGCGTTGTTGCGGCCGATCTGCGGGTTCTTGTCGATCTGGTAGGACTTCATCGCCACGTAGAGGTAGTCCTTGTGCTGACCGGCCAGCTTCGGGTAGCTGGCGTCGATCGGCTTGTTGAGGTTCTCGCCGTGGCAGGAGATGCAGTTGCCGCGCTTGAGAAGGGCGTCGATCTCGGCGCTGGCGGTGCTGACCTTGGCGGGTGACGGCGGCAGGGCCTTGCCGTCAGCCTCGTAATAGGCAGCGATGTCGGCCATGTCCTGCTCGGTGAGCGAGGCGGCGATACCCTTCATGGTGGGGTGCTTGCGGTCACCCTTTTGATAGGCCTGCAGCGCCGTCACGATGTATTTGGCGGTCTGCCCCGAGATCATCGGCACCCGATGGATTTCCGGAAAACTGGACTGATAGCCTGGGATGCCATGGCAGCCGATGCACATGGCCACCTTTTTGTGCGCGGCGGCCGGGTCTCCCGGCTTGACGTCCTGCGCCCGGGCGGAGGCAGCAAGGAAGGTGATGGACAGCAGGCCGGCAAGGGCGAGGGGCAGACGCAGTGCTTTCTTCATGACTCGGCAATGGGGATTTTGCGTTAAGAGAAATACACGAAGCTCAGGCCATTATAGGGAGGCCCCTATACTGCGTCTTAGTATCTACCCCGACTGAGCTGGATCATGAAATTCCAAGGCACCGACCAATATGTGGCCACCGACGACCTGAAACTGGCCGTCAATGCCGCCCTGTCCCTCAAGCGCCCGCTGCTGGTCAAGGGCGAACCGGGCACGGGCAAGACGATGCTGGCCGAAGAGGTTTCCGAGGCGCTGGGCCTGCCGCTGTTGCAATGGCACATCAAATCCACCACCAAGGCACAGCAGGGCCTCTACGAATACGACGCCGTCAGCCGCCTGCGCGACAGCCAACTGGGCGATGAGCGCGTCAAGGACATCAACAACTACATCGTCAAAGGCGTGCTGTGGCAGGCCTTCGAGGCCGACCAGCCCGTGGCCCTGCTGATCGACGAGATCGACAAGGCCGACATCGAATTCCCGAACGACCTGCTGCGCGAGATCGATCGGATGGAGTTCTATGTTTATGAGACGCGCCAACTGGTCAAGGCCAAGCACCGACCGCTGGTGATCATCACCTCGAACAACGAGAAGGACCTGCCGGACGCCTTCCTGCGCCGCTGCTTCTTCCACTACATCCGCTTCCCCGACGCCGAGACGATGCAGGACATCGTCGAGGTCCACTTCCCCGGCATCAAGCCGCGTCTGGTGTCGGAAGCGCTGAAGACCTTCTATGAAATCCGCGACACGCCGGGGCTGAAGAAGAAGCCTTCGACCTCCGAGCTTCTAGACTGGCTGAAGCTGCTGCTGGTCGACGACGTGGCGCCGGAAACCCTGCGCGAAAAGACGCCGGGCAAGCTGATCCCGCCGCTGCACGGCGCCCTGCTGAAGAACGAACAGGACGTGCATCTGTTCGAACGCTTGGCCTTCATGGCGCGCCGCGACGGCGTCCGTCCCGGCGGTTGAGAGGGACGGCTGATTTTCGCCGCCTTCCCGTCGCCTTTCGATTACCGCGATTTCACTGGTCCTGCGGCGCTGATGGCGCACAATCGGGGCCTGGAGTGGAGCCGACCATGCAACACATCACCTGGCCCGTTATCGCCCTGGCGCTGATGACCGCCGCCTGCGACAACGGCGGCGCGGTGCGCATCACCACCTCCACGACCTCGGATTCCTCGGGCGTGCTCAAGGTGGTCGACGCCCTGCAATGCCCACAGACCCAGGGCGTGCTGACGCGCAAGGGCTCGGCCCGCGCCGACGGCTCCTGCGTCTACAGCGGGCCTCGCGGCTCTGAAGTCATCCTGCAACTGGTCCAGTTGGACGGCCGTTCGGCGCAGAACGCCCTGAAGCCCTTCGAAACCCGCCTGACCGCCGACCTGCCCGAGGCCATGGCCCAGGTCGAAGCCGAGAACGCCCGCGCCGAAGCCGACGCCGCCAAGGCGGAGGCCGACGTGGCCAGGGTCGAGGCGGACGCAGCCCGCGCCGAGGCCGACGCCTCTCGCGCTGCGGCCGAAGCCGCTTCCGGCGACTCCGCCCACGTCAGCGCGCCCGGCGTGCGCGTCGACGCCCAGGGCGACAAGGCCACGGTCCGCCTCCCCGGCATGCGGATCGACGCCGACGGCGACCGCGCCAACATCCGCATCGGCGGCCTGACCATCCGCGCCGACGACAAGTCCAGCCGCGTCGACGTCTCGTCCGGCGACGACGCCGTAAAAATCGAGGCGACCGACGGCGCCGCCCGCATTCGCACCAGCGCCGCCGGCGAGTCCGTCCGTTCGACCTTCCTGATGACGGCGGACGAGCCCTCGGCCAGCGGCTGGCGCACCGTCGGCTATGAGGCGCGCGGCCCGGTCGGCGGCCCCATCGTCGTCGCTACCGTGCGCAGCAAGGACCGCGATCCCGACCGACTGTTCGACGCCGCCAAGGCCCTGGTGACGCTCAACGTCGGCGATTAACCCCCATCTATCGCAACGGCCGCCCTTGATCGCGCGTTCGGTCTGAGTCACCAGCCTGAGCATGCGCAGCATCAAGACCTTGGCCGAAGAAATCGAAGACGCCGGCCCCGCGCCCCGAGTCCGCAAACCCAAGCCGCCCCGCGCCTGGCAACGCATGTTGTCCGGCCGCCGCCTGGACCTGCTGGACCCCTCGCCGTTCGACATCGAGATCGAGGACATCGCCCACGGCCTGGCCCGCGTCGCCCGCTGGAACGGCCAGACGATCGGCGAACACGCCTTCTCGGTCGCCCAGCACTCGCTGGTGGTCGAGGAGATCGCCGCCCACATCCGGCCGGGGCTGGAGCCGAAATGGCGCCTGGCCGCCCTGCTGCACGACGCCTCGGAATACGTCATCGGCGACATGATCTCGCCGTTCAAATCGGCTCTGGGCGCCGGCTACAAGGATTTCGAGGCCCGGCTCGAAGCCGCCATCCACGTCCGGTTCCAGTTGCCGCCCAAGACGCCGCAGACGATCAAGACCCTGATCAAGAAGGCCGACAAGGCCTGCGCCTTCTATGAGGCGACCCAGTTGGCCGGTTTCACCCGCCGCGAGTCGCTGCAGATCTTCGGCGCCCCTCCGCCCGGCTATGATCTGGTGATCGAGCCGCAGCCTGCGGCCATCGCCCAGCAGCGCTATCTGGACCGCTATCGCGTTCTGGCCGAAGCTGTCGGCATCCTGCCCGGCGCCGACGCCTGGCACACTGAGTAGCCGGACACTGCACAGAGCGGCGGACGCAAGGGAGACATATGGCGCAGGCGCGGACGGAGGCTTCATCCTCCCACACCGGCATCAGGATCGGCCTGTCGGCGGTGATCATCGCCCTGCGGGGCCGTGAAGCCGTGGTTCTGACCACCCACGCCCCCGACGGCGCCCCCGCCCTGCC
>CALAKR010000426.1 GCA_937923225.1 uncultured Aquabacterium sp.
AATGCCGCGCTGATGACGGGCCTCGTGCCGATCAATGTGAGCGTCTCGCCCGGCGACGTGAGCCTGAGCAACACGACGGCCTCCACCCCCCTGAGCGGCAACGGCGACGACGGCAACAAGCTGCTCAACATGATGTCGGCCGAGACCATGCAGATGAGCGGCACGGCGCTGTCCGTCGGCGCGGTGTGGTGGATCTCGCGCAGCGCCACGCTGCTCACCAGCCTGCTGATCAGCACGCCTGTGTGGCGCCAGCTGGACCCCCTGCCAGTGTTCAACTCGGCCGATGGCGAGGCCGGCGATGACGACGGCGACGGTGACGGTGACAGCACCCTGCCCGAGCGTGATGCCACCCGGCGCGCGGAAGACCTGTTCGCACGCGTCCATGATCGCGAGGCCACCGAGATCCATTGACGCGCGCGGCCAGACCGTGCACCGGCTTCAGAACAGCTCTGCCTGGCCCTCGTTGCCGTCAGCAGCCCGCCGACGTGTCGGCGCCGGAAACGGCGTGAAAGCCCCGCCATCCAGCACCGGCCCCAGGCCCGTGATGCCGGCCCGCTGGCGCGCGGCCTGCACCCGCTGGCGGATCAGGTCGGCCCAGATGCCCTGCCCCTTCATGCGCACCCCGAACTCCGCCCGGTAATCCACCCCGCCGCGCAGGTCGCGGATGCGCGCCATGATGCGATCGGCCCGCTCGGGCACGTGGTGGCTCAGCCATTCCTGGAACAGCGGGTTGACCTCCCAGGGCAGGCGCACGATGGTGTAGTGGATGCTGCGCGCCCCGGCCTCGGCCGCCGCCGCGATGATCCGCTCGATCTCCGGCTCGTTGAGGAAAGGGATGATGGGCGCCACATTCACGCCCACCGGCACGCCGGCCTCGCTCAGGCGCCGCACCGTCTGCAGCCGGCGATGCGGCGCGGCGGCACGCGGCTCCAGCTTGCGGCTGAGCGAGGCATCCAGCGTGGTGATGCTGATGAACACGGCCGTCTGCCTGCGCTGCGCCGCCGGGGCCAGCAGGTCGAGATCACGCTCGATGCCGCTGGACTTGGTGACGATGGTGAAAGGGTGCTGGCACTCGGTCAGCACCTCCAGCACGCCGCGTGTGATGCGCAGCTCGCGCTCGATGGGCTGGTAGGCATCGGTGGCCGAGCCGATGTTGATGGGGCTGGGCTCGTGGCTGGGCCTGGACAGCTCCTTGCGCAGCAGTTCGGCGGCGTTCACCTTGGCCACCAGCCGGGTCTCGAAATCCAGCCCGGGCGAGAGGTTCAGGTAGCTGTGGGTGGGGCGGGCATAGCAGTAGATGCAGCCGTGCTCGCAGCCCCGGTACGGGTTGACCGACCACATGAAGGGGATGTCGGGCGAATCGTTGCGCGACAGGATGCTGCGCGCCTGCTCGTGGACGACGCCGGTGACGGGCACGCCTTCGATGGCGAATTCGTCGTCGTGCGCGGCTTCGGGCGGCGGCGTGTTGTCGAGATCGGCTTCACGCGCGGTGGATTCGAAGCGGTGGGCCAGGCGGGTGGCCGTGCCACGGCCCTTGAGGGGTGTGGCGCGGCGGCGGTCGTCGGGGGTGGGTACGGCGGCGTCTTCGGGCGGCGGCGTGTCCATGGTGAGTGTCCTTCTTCACGCCTATGGATGGGGGAGGGTCAGCCGTTATTTTACTGTATGCGCATACAGTATTTAGATATCCCCATGACGAGAGCGCACCCACCGTGGCGCCTTGCGAACCTCCCCGCCTCAAGGCCGACCCGCGCCCATCGCCCGCGTGTCCGGAAAATTCATTACACCGGATCACACACCGGCTCATATCGAGTCACGACGCAGTCATCCGCACCACCAACACTCCCCGCCGTTGTAACTGAACGGAAGTTGGAGAGAGAACATGTCGCAATCGACGAGGAGACGTGGTGTGGCCTTCGGGCTGAGCCTGCTGGCCGCAGCGGCGATGACGGCCTGCGGTGGTGGTGGTGGCGGCAGCGATGCAAACCCCAATCCCCAGCAGCCCCCCGCCCAGGTGGACACACAGCCCCAGGCGATCAAGGTGGGCGTGCTGCCCGACACCCAGGGCGGCAACGAGCTGGTGGCCGAGCACCCGATGCGGGCCCTGCTGGATCTGTACAAGGCGCAGGGCGTGAAGGTGGTGCTGGTGGTCGGTGACCTGGGCGAGAACGGCACCGCGGCCGAGCACCAGCAGTGGCGCGCCGTGGCCGAGCCCTACCTGGCGGACATGACCTTCCTGCCGATCATGGGCAACCACGACAACAAGGGCAAGGACCAGGACTGGCACGACTGGATCGGTGCCGTGATCCCCGCTGATGCCGAGCACATGGCCGGCGCGCGCAACAAGAACTACGCCGTGGTGCGTGGCAACGTGCTGTTCCTCAACATCTCCTATGGCTGGATGCCCTTCTCGTACGACTTCATCGAGCGCACCATCGCCAAGCACCGCGCCAAGGTCGACCACATCCTGCTGCAGACCCACAACTCCTTCGTGGGCAACAAGTACGGCCTGCTGCGCGAGCGCATCGTTGAGGGCTACATGTCGGAAGAAGGCGATGTGGCCTTC
>CALAKR010000427.1 GCA_937923225.1 uncultured Aquabacterium sp.
TGCCTTGCTGCTGGGCGCCGTGCTGGCGCTGACCTGGTACACCACCTACCACCTGGCCCGCACGGATGCGGCCCAGCCGCTGCCGCTGGCCTTTGGTGGCGAGGCGCCCGCGGCAGACTATGCCCGCGCCCTGGCCGATGGCGCCTTGCTGGCCTTGGTCGCCACCTTGGGCCTGCTCCAGTTGGGGCACGAAACCACGCCCGAGCTGCTGCAGCTCACGGGCAGTGCCCTGTTCATGTACGGGCTGGCCGCCGCGCCCACACGCACGCTGAAGGCCCGCCTGGCCACGGTGGGCAGCGTGGCGCTGCTGGCCACCAGCGGCAGCCCCTCCGTGGCCATGATGCTCACGGGCGTGGGCCTGCTGGTCTGCTGGCAATCGGAAGACGAGCACCTCAGCCAGCACCGCTGGTGGGTGGCGGGCGCCGGCCTGCTGGGCGCCGCACTGGCCACCGGCCTGACCATGGCGCACCTGTCAGGCTGGAACTGGGGCGTGACGGACGATGCGCATTTCGGCCCCCTGCTCAAGCTGCTGATCTGGTTCACCTGGCCAACCTTGCCGCTCGCCGCCATCACCGTGTGGAAGTGGCGGCGCCAACTGCTGCGCCGGCATATCGCGGTGCCTGTGTGCTCTGCGCTGGTCGGCATCCTGGTGTGCCTGGGCATGGGCGGCAATGACCGCGCCCTGCTCCACTCGCTGCCTCCGCTGGCCGTGCTGGCCGCCTTTGCGCTGCCTGCACTCAAGCGTGGTCTGAGCGGCGCCATCGACTGGTTCTCGGTGTTCTTCTTCACCATCGTCGCGCTGGTGATCTGGGTGGTCTATGCGGCCATGCACACGGGCTGGCCGGCCAAGACGGCGGCCAACGTGGCCAAGCTGGTGCCGGGCTACACAGCCGAGGTGTCATGGGTGTCGCTGGCGTTTGCCGCGTTGGGCACCCTGGCCTGGTTGTCGCTGGTGCGCTGGCGCACGGCACGTCACCGGGCCGCTCTGTGGAAGAGCCTGGTGCTGCCGGCCGGCGGTGTGGCATTGCTGTGGCTGCTGATGATGAGCCTGCTGCTGCAGCCGCTGGACCAGGCACGCAGCTACCGCCTGCTGATGGACCGGGTGGCCGCCCACGTGCGCCCCGGCCAATGCGTGCTGGCACCCAATGCCTCGGCCGGGCTGCTTACCGCGCTGGAGTATTTCGGCAACCACACGGTCTATGGCCAGACGGGCGTGGAGCGCTACCCCCCACCCGGCTGCACCGTGCTGATGATCAGCCTCACGTCACGTCAGGCAGATCCTGTCCCGCCAGGCTGGACGTTCGTTTCACGTGAACGCCAGCGGACGCAGAACTCAGAGTCGGTCGCGATCTATCGACGCGGCCCCTGATCTCAAGCCTGCTTCAGCCGCACCCGGGCCGCGGGCACGAGCAGCGTGAACACCGAGCCCTTGCCTTTCTCACTGGTGATGCGCAGGACGCCGTCATGGCGCTGCACCACGTGCTTCACGATGGACAAGCCCAGGCCCGTGCCCCCCGTGTCCCGTGAGCGGCTGCCATCAACACGGTAGAAGCGCTCCGTGAGGCGGGGAATATGCTCAGCATCGATGCCGATGCCGCTGTCTTTCACTGAAAACTCACCACTGCCATCGGGCATGAGCCTCCAGCACACCTCGATGCGGCCGCCTTCCGGGGTGTAGCGGATCGCGTTTGAGACCAGGTTGCCCATGGCGCTGAGCCACTCACTGTCCACACCCGCGATCTCGGCGGGCTTGTCCGCCGGTGATTCGCAGACCACCAGTTCATGCCGCCCCTGAGACAGGCCCCGGCCGTCGTTGTCGATACGCTGCAGCAGCGCCGACACCTGGCACCATTTGTCCGCCGACGGGCGCGGGCTGCCTTCGATCTGCGCCAGCATCAGCAGGTCCGACACCAGGGTCTGCATGCGGTCTGACTGTTGCGCCATCAAGGTCAGCACACGCTTGCGCTCCACCTCAGTCAAAGGCAGGCTGGCCAGCGTTTCGATGAAACCGGTCAGCACTGTCAGCGGTGTGCGGATCTCGTGCGAGACATTGGCCACGAAGTCGCGACGCATGGCCTCGGCTCGCTCCCGCTCGGTCACGTCCTGCGACAGCACCAGCCGCAAGCCTTCACCGTAGGCGCGCACCGTGATCGACAAGGTGCCCTGCCCGTTGCGCATGGGCACCTTGACCGGCTCGGCATAGTCGCCGGCAGCCAGGTACTGCACGAAGGTCGGCATGCGTACCAAGTTGGTCACACGCTGGGCCAGGTCACGCACAGGGTCCAGCCCGAAGTGCAAGGCGGCCACGCTGCTGATCCAGGTGATGTGCTCGGTGGCATCGATCATCATCACCCCGTTGGGCGAGGCATCGATGCCCGAGAGGAACTGCTGCAGGCGGTCGCGCTCCCTGGCTGTGCCCTGCTCGCGCTGGCGGATCACACGGTGCACGCGGTGCGCCACCTCGCCCCAGATGCCGGGCAACTGGGGGGGATCCGGCTCGGGGTTGCGTAGCCAGTCGAGCAGTTCATGCCCTTTGAGGGTGTCCAGCACAGACACACCGACCGCTGCCAGGGCTCCGCCCAGCAAGGCCATGCGCGTGGGGTATCCCATGCTGTGGCCTATCCACCACCCTGCCCCGGCTCCGACGGAGCCCAGAAGCAGGCGCAGGCCGATGCGTGACGGCAGCCACGACTTGTTGGTATCGATCACGAGCGAAATCGCTGTTGTGGGGCTGGCGGTGACGCCAGCCGGATGCTCAGGCCGCGTTGGCCAGTTGCTGCGTCAGGCGGTAGCCGGCGCCACGCACCGTCTCGATCATCTGCGAGCGCTGCACGGACGAGAGGGCTTCACGCAGGCGCTTCACATGCACATCGACTGTGCGCTCCTCGATGAAGACGTGGTCGCCCCAAACGCGGTCGAGCAACTGCGCACGGCTGTGCACGCGCTCCGGGTGCGTCATGAAGAAGTGCAGCAGCTTGAACTCGGTCGGGCCGATCTTGACGTCCTGCTCGTCGCAGCTGACACGGCGCGTGGCCGGATCCAGGCGCAGCCCAGCGATCTCCACCGCCGAATCCAATGCCTGCGGGGCCTTGCGGCGCAGCACGGCGCGCACGCGGGCCATCAACTCCTGCGTGGAGAACGGCTTGGTGAGGTAGTCATCCGCCCCGGCATCCAGGCCGGCCACCTTGTCGGTTTCCTCGGCACGGGCCGTCAGCATGATCACCGGCAGATCCTTGGTCCGCTGCTGGCTGCGCCAGCGCTTGGCCAGGTTCAGGCCGGAGGTGCCTGGCAGCATCCAGTCCAGCAGGACCAGATCCGGCAGCACGCGGTCCACCTCGTTCTGGGCGGCTTCGCCATCAGGCGCCACCACCACCTCGAACCCCGCATGGCGCAGGTTGAGTGCGATCAGTTCGGCGATCGCGGCCTCGTCTTCAACGACCAGCACTCGGCTCATAGACGCTCCCGTCGATCACTTGATGATGTTGGCCACGGCTTCGGGCGTGTTGTGACGAACGTCCGTGCCCTTGACGATGTAGATCACCTGCTCGGCCAGGTTCTTGGCGTGGTCGCCCACGCGCTCGATGGCCTTGGCCACGAACACCAGATCGATCGAGGCCGAGATGGTGCGCGGATCTTCCATCATGTAGGTGATCAGCTTGCGCATCAGACCGTCGAACTCGGCGTCGATCTCGTTGTCGCTCTT
The DNA here is from genome assembly GCA_937923225.1 of uncultured Aquabacterium sp. Taxonomy (GTDB): domain Bacteria; phylum Pseudomonadota; class Gammaproteobacteria; order Burkholderiales; family Burkholderiaceae_C; genus Aquabacterium. Next base: position 3,704 of record CALAKR010000427.1, read on the forward strand.
GATCACTTCCAGGGCCACGCCCACGTCCAGGCGGGCGAAGGCATCCAGGGCTTTGCGCAGCGAGGCGGTGGCCAGGTTGGCTTCGAAGGACACATCGCTGACCGGCAGGCGCAGGCGGCTGGACACACCGGTGTTGATCAGGCGCTGCACCGTGCGGGCGATGCGGGCGGCTTCGTCGCCCACGCGCTCCAGGTTGCCAATGGTCTTGGAGATGGCGATCAAGAGGCGCAGGTCACGCGCCGTGGGCTGGCGGCGGGCGATGATGGTGGACAGATCGGCATCGATCTCCATTTCCATCTGGTTGACCTTCTCTTCGAGTTGCAGCACTTGCGTGGCCACATCGCCACCGAAGTTGGTCAGGGCGTAGATGGCCTGGGCCACCTGGGATTCGACCAGGCCACCCATTTCGAGCACGCGTGTGGAGATGCCGCTGAGTTCGTTGTCGAACTGCGTGGACAGATGTTTTTCGACCATGTTGTTTGATCCTGTGTTGTTGTCAGCCGAAGCGACCCGTGATGTAGTCTTCGGTCTCTTTCTTCTTGGGCTTCATGAACAGGTCGGACGTGGGGCCGAACTCGATCAGCTCGCCCAGGTACATGTAGGCGGTGAAGTCCGAGCAACGCGCGGCCTGCTGCATGTTGTGGGTCACGATCAGCACGGTATAGTCGTCCTTGAGCTCGTGGATCAGCTCTTCGATCTTGCCGGTGGAGATCGGGTCCAGCGCCGAGCAGGGCTCGTCCAGCAGCAGCACTTCAGGCTTGATCGCGATGCCGCGGGCGATACACAGACGTTGCTGCTGACCACCCGACAGGCCAGAACCGCTCTGGTTGAGCTTGTCCTTCACTTCGTTCCACAGGGCGGCCTTCTTCAGGGCCCACTCCACGCGCTCGTCCATTTCCGACCGCGAGAGGTTCTCGAACAGACGCACGCCGAAGGCGATGTTGTCGTAAATCGACATGGGAAACGGCGTGGGCTTCTGGAACACCATGCCGACCTTGGCACGGATCAGCGAGACGTCTTCCTTGCTCTTGAGGATGTTCTGGCCGTCCAGCAGGATCTCGCCTTCGGCGCGCTGTTCAGGGTAGAGCTCGAACATGCGGTTGAAGGTGCGCAGCAGCGTGGACTTGCCGCAGCCCGAGGGCCCGATGAAGGCGGTGACCTTCTTCTCGGGCAGTTCCATGTTGATGTTCTTGAGCGCGTGGAACTTACCGTAGTAGAAGTTCATGTTGCGCACGGCCAGCTTGGCCTTGGCGGGAGTCGAGTTTTGCACCTTGGCGTCCATGATGGGCTTTCTAAGGGATGCGAATATTTGAAATCAGTGGGTGTTCAGCGTTGGCGGAACATCGTGCGGGCGATGACGTTCAGGGCCAGCACACCGACGGTGATCAGGAACACGCCTGCCCAGGCCAGCTTCTGCCAGTTCTCATAGGGGCTCATGGCGAACTTGAAGATGGTGACCGGCAGGCTGGCCATCGGCTGGCTCAGGTCCGTCGTCCAGAACTGGTTGGACAGCGCGGTGAACAGCAGCGGTGCCGTCTCACCCGAGATGCGGGCCACCGCCAGCAGGATGCCGGTGATGACGCCGGCGCGGGCCGACTTCAGGGTGATGGTGCCGATCACGCGCCACTTGGGCGTGCCCAGGGCATAGGCGGCTTCACGCAGGGCGGCAGGCACCAGCACCAGCATGTTCTCGGTGGTGCGGATCACCACCGGCACCACGATCAGCGCCAGAGCCAGCACACCGGCAAAGCCCGAGAATGACTTCATCTTGGCCACCACGACGCTATAGATGAACAGGCCCACCACGATGGACGGCGCCGACAGCAGGATGTCGTTGATGAAGCGCGTGACGCTGCCCAGCCAGCCCTTCTGGCCGTACTCGGCCAGGTAGATGCCGGCCATCACGCCCACCGGGGTGCCGATCAGCGTGGCCAGGCCCACCATGATGAACGAGCCCATGATGGCGTTGGCCAGGCCGCCCGCGTCCATCGGCGGCGGCGTCATCTGGGTGAAGGTGGCCAGGGCCAGACCGTCAATGCCCAGACGAACGGTTTCAATCAGGATCCAGATCAGCCAGACCAGGCCGAAGGCCATGGCGGCCAGCGACAGGGTCAGGGCCAGCGCATTCATGCGCTTGCGGGCAGCGTGTTTCTTCAGGCGCGAGGCCTGCAGGGTGGCGGAGGTGCTCACGAACGGGCTCCTTCGGACT
>CALAKR010000428.1 GCA_937923225.1 uncultured Aquabacterium sp.
CGAGGGTGTGCTGCAGGCCACGCTGCGCCAGCTCGATGCACCCTTGAGCCTGCCGGTGCAGCCACCGGCCGATGGCCTCACGCTCACCACGCCCGAAGGCGCGCGTGCCCGAGGCGGCGTGCGCGTCGAGGTGCAGCCCAAGCTGACCGGCGCCTTGCCCGGCCTGCGCCGCTTCTTCGAGACCTACCCCTATGTGTGCCTGGAGCAGCAGACCTCCAAGGCCGTCGGCCTCAAGGACCAGGCGATGTGGGACGGCGTGGCCAAGCGCCTGCCCACCTACCTGGACAGCGACGGCCTGGCGCTGTACTTCCCGCCCTCGGCCGGCGACGCCCCCCGCGGCAGTGACCGGCTCACGGCCTACATCCTGGCCGCCACGCACGAAGCCGGCTTCACCCTGCCCGACAAGCCCCGCGAGCAGATGCTCGAAGGCCTCACCGCCTTCGTGCAGGGCCGCGTGATGCGGACATCCTGGAGCCCGCCCGGTCGCCCGCAGACACTGAACCTGGCCGTGCGCAAACTGGCCGCCATCGAGGCCCTGAGCCGCCATGGCCGCGCCGAAGCGCGCATGCTCGACAGCATCACCATCGAGCCTCAGATCTGGCCCACCGCCGCCCTGATCGACTGGCTGAACATCCTGCAGCGTGTCGACGGCATCCCCTCGCGTGAGCAGCGCCTGGCCGAAGCCGAGAACACCCTGCGTGCCCGCCTGACCTACGCCGGCACCACCTTGAAGTTCTCCACCGAGACCGACGACTTCTGGTGGTGGCTGATGGACAGCGCCGATGCCAACGCCGCCCGCCTGATCCTCGCCGTGATCGACCGCCCGGGCTGGAAGGACGAACTGCCGCGCCTCGTCACCGGCAGCCTGGGCCGTCAGCGCCAGGGCGCCTGGCTCACCACCACGGCCAACCTGTGGGGCTCGCTGGCACTCGACAAGTTCTCGCAGCGCTTCGAGAACGTGCCCGTCACCGGCAGCACGGTGGCACAACTGGGCGGCGCCAGCCTGCGCCACGACTGGTCCGCCCAGCCACAAGGCGGCGGCCAACTGCTGCCCTGGCCAGCAGCGCCTGCCAACCAACGGGCGCCCATCACACCGCTCACGGCACAGCAGCAAGGCAGCGGCAAACCCTGGCTCACCGTGCAGACGCTAGCCGCCATCCCGCTCAAGACCCCGCTGAGCGCCGGCTACCGCGTGCAGCGCGAGGTCAGCATCGTCGATGGAGACGACCTCAAGCCCGTGCCCGCCGGCCCGCTGCCGCGCGGCACCCTGCTGCGCGTGCGCCTGGTGGTCGACGCCCAGAGCGACATGACCTGGGTGGCCCTGAACGACCCGATCCCTGCGGGCGCCACCGTGATGGGCAGCGGCCTGGGCCGTGATTCGGCCCTCGCCACGCGCGGCGAGACGCAGGAAGGCATCTGGCCGGCCTACATCGAGCGCCGCTTCGACGCCTACCGCGCCTATTACGAGTGGATGCCCAAAGGCCTGCATCAGATCGACTACACCGTGCGCCTGAACAACCCGGGCCGCTTCCAGTTGCCGCCCACGCGCATCGAAGCGCTGTACGCACCGGAGAGCTTCGGCGAATCGCCCAACGCGGCGGTGGAGGTGCGTCCGTGACACGGCGCTGGCTGGCCGCGCCGCTCATTGGCATGGCCCTGAGCCTGGCCACCTCGGCCAGCCTCGCCCTGCCGACCTACCAGCAGATCCGCCAGACCTACGCTCCCAGCGACCTCACCTTGCTGGACCGCCACGGCCAACCGATCCAAACCCTGCGCATCGACCACCAGGCCCGCCGCCTGAACTGGGTCGGGCTGCAGGACATCTCCCCGGCGCTACGCACCGCCATCGTCCTGTCAGAGGACCAACGCTTCTGGGCCCACAGCGGCGTGGACTGGCGCGCCGTGGCCGCCAGCGCCTGGGCCAATGCCTGGAACCAGCGCACACGCGGCGCCTCCACCGTCACCATGCAGCTCGCAGGCCTGCTCGATGTGGCCCAGGCCCGTCCGGCCGATGGCCGCAGCCTCACCGGCAAGGTCCGCCAAGCCGTGGGCGCCACTGAACTGGAACGCCGCTGGCGCAAGAGCGACATCCTCGAGGCCTACCTCAACCTCGTGCCCTTCCGCGGCGAACTGGTCGGCCTGCATGCCTTGTCGCTCACCCTGTTCGACAAGCACCCCTCCGGCCTGGACGCGCAGGAATCTGCGATCGCCGCTGCCCTGGTGCGCGGGCCCAATGCCGCACCGGCCGTGGTCAGCCAGCGGGCCTGCCAGGTGCTGCGCCAGATGCAGCCGGGCCATGGCTGCGCCGGCCTCTCGCTGCTCGTGCAGAGCACCCTGCGCCGCAAGGGCGGCATGCCCATGGGCGAGCAGGCCGCACCACACGCCGCGCGCCAGATCCTGCAGGCCGCGCGCGAGGCCGGCCTGGGCCAGAGCGCGCAACGCCCCTGGCCCGCCACGCTGCGCACCACGCTCGATGCCGGCGTGCAGCGCCTGGCCACGCAACTGCTCAAGCAGCAACTGGCCGAACTGGGCCGGCGCGATGTCGAAGATGGCGCCGTCATCGTGTTGGACAACGCCACCGGTGAGGTGCTGGCCTGGGTGGGCTCGGCCGGCAGCCTGGCCTCGGCCCGCGAGGTCGATGGCGTCATCGCCCGGCGCCAGCCCGGCTCCACCCTCAAGCCCTTCGTGTACGAGCTGGCGTTCGAGCGCCGCCTGCTGACGCCCGCCAGCCTGCTGGACGATTCCCCCGTGCAGCTGCCCACCACCAATGGCCTGTACACGCCGCAGAACTACGACCGCAGCTTCAAAGGCTGGGTCAGTGTGCGCCATGCTCTGGGCAGCAGCCTGAACATCCCCGCCGTGCGCACAGGCGCCATGCTCGGCGAGCAGGCCCTGGCCCAACGTCTCAATGCGCTCGGCCTGGCCCTGAAAGAGCCCGGCGGCTTCTACGGCCCCGGCCTGGCGCTGGGCAGTGCCGAGGTCACCTTGCGTGATCTGGCCAATGCCTACCGCGCCCTGGCTCAGCAGGGGCAGTGGTCACCCGTGCGCTGGCTGCCGACCTCAACAGCTGGAAGCACATCGCCCCCGCAGACCACACGCCGCGTCATGCAGGCCCCGGCGGTCTACCAGGTCACCCACATCCTGGCCGACAACAGCGCGCGCGCCACCACCTTCGGGCTGGACAGCCAACTGGCCACGCGCGGCTTCACCGCCGTCAAGACCGGCACCAGCAAGGACATGCGCGACAACTGGTGCCTGGGCTACAGCGAGCGCTACACCGTGGGCGTGTGGGTGGGCAACGCCAGCGGCGCGCCCATGCAGGCCGTGAGCGGCACCACCGGCGCCGCGCCCGTGTGGTCACGCCTGATGGCTGAACTGCACCGGGGGCACCCATCGCGCGCCCCGGCTGCACCCCCTGGTTTGATCGAACAGCCCGTGCAGTTCACAGGCTGGGCGCAAGCCGAACCCGCCCGAGAGGAGTGGTTCATCCAGGGCACGCAGCAGGCCGTGTGGCGCGTGCAGCCGCCACCCGCGCGCCGGGCCATCCTCAATCCGCAGGATGGCGCCATCTACGCCCTCGACCCGGACATCCCGCCGCAGGTGCAACGGCTCACCTTCGAAACAGGGGCTGGCAACACGCGGCGCAGTTGGTGGCTGGACGGCAAGCACCTGGGCCCGGCCCACGGCGGCCAAGCGCCCCGCTGGCTGCCCTGGCCAGGGCGCCACACCCTGGAGCTGCGCGAGGGCCGCACCGTGATCGACCGCATCCGCTTCGAGGTCCGCGGCGCGGCACCAAGCGCGCCCGCCAAGTCCTGATCAAAGGGGCATACTGCGCGGGCCCGCCTGACACCGAAACGATTGCGCCCATGGCCCCGACCTCCTCGCTCACCCCGTCACAAGAACGCCTGCTGCTGTGGAGCCTGGCCGCCATCCAGTTCACCCACATCGTCGACTTCATGGTGATGATGCCGCTGGGCCCGCAGCTGACACGCCTGTTCTCACTGACAGACGCCCAGTTCGGCGTGCTGGTGTCAGCCTACTCTCTGGCTGCCGGGGCCTCCGGCCTTCTGGCCTCCCTCTTCATTGACCGCTTCGACCGCCTGCGTGCTCTGCTGGTGCTCTACGCCGGCTTCACACTGGCCACGCTGGCCTGCGGGCTGGCCCCCACCTACCTCAGCCTGATGCTGGCCCGTGTGGCCGCCGGCATCTTCGGTGGCGTGCTGGGCGCGCTGGTACAGACCATCGTCGGCGATGCCATCCCCTTCGAACGCAGAGGCGCAGCCATGGGCATCATCATGTCGGCCTTCTCGCTGTCCACCGTGGCCGGCGTGCCTGCCTCGCTGTGGGTGGCCGCCCATTGGGGCTGGCATGCGCCCTTCATCGTGATCGCGCTGGCCTCTGCCCTGGTGTGGCTGGTGGTGTGGCGCACCGTGCCGGGGCTGCCAGGGCACGTGGTCAATGCCGGCCAGACCGCCTGGCAGCGCCTGCACGCCGTGATCGGTGACCTCAACCACTGGCGCGCCTTCGGGCTGTCGGCCCTGATGGTGATGGGCAGCTTCTCCATCATCCCCTACATCACCATCTACACCACCACCAACCTGGGCCTCACGCAGGAGCAGGTCCCCCTGATCTACCTGGTCGGCGGCGTCGCCACCTTCTTCACCGCGCGCCTGTGGGGCCGCCTGTCGGACCGATGGGGCAAGGTCAACACCTTC
>CALAKR010000429.1 GCA_937923225.1 uncultured Aquabacterium sp.
CCGACGAGGTGGTGCTGGTGGATGTGTCGCCCGACGACCTGCTGCAACGCCTGAAGGAAGCTAAGGTCTACCTGCCCCAGCAGGCCCAGCACGCTGCGCGCAACTTCTTCCGCAAGGGCAACCTGATCGCGCTGCGCGAACTGGCCCTGCGCCGCACGGCCGACCGTGTCGATGACGACATGCTGCAGTACCGCCAACGCAGCGCAGTGCAGCCCGTATGGGGCGTGCGCGAATCGCTGCTGGCCTGCGTGGGCCCCGGCGAGCATGGCGACAAGACGGTGCGCGCCACGGCCAGGCTGGCCGCGCGGCTGGACGTGCCCTGGCACGCCGTGCATGTGGAAACGCCCGCCCTGCAACGCCTGCCCGATGCCGCGCGCCACCGCGCCCTGCGCAGCCTCAAGCTTGCACAGGACCTGGGCGCCACCACCGCCACGCTGGCGGCCCAGGACGAGGCCGAGGCCCTGGTGCGCTATGCCCGCCAGCACAACCTGCTGCGCGTGGTGACCGGACGCCACGATGGCCGCGACGACCCCGCCTGGACACGCATACTGCGCCCCTGGCGCCGCCCGCTGGCCGAGCGCATCGGCGCCAGGGGCCCGGATCTGGACGTGCTGGACATCGCCCTGTCGGCCGCGCCCACGCGTGCCCCGGCCCCCACCACCACCGAGGCCAGTGAGCCGATCAACTGGCGCGGCTACGCCATCGCCACCGGCCTGTGCCTGCTCACGGCACTGCTGTCCACCGTGCTGCTGATGGACGTGTTCGAGCCCGCCAACATCGTCATGCTGTTTTTGCTCACGGTGGTGGTGGTGGCCATGCGCTACGGCCGGGGCCCGGCGGTGCTGGCCTCCTGCCTGGCGGTGGGCGCCTTCGACTTTCTGTTCGTGCACCCGCGCTTTTCCTTCGCCGTGGGCGATTTCCAGTACCTGCTGACCCTGGCCGTGATGCTGATCGTGGGCCTGCTGATCGGCCAGATGACGGCTGGCCTGACCTATCAGGCCAAGGTGGCCCAACGGCGCGAGGACCGCATGCGCTCGCTCTACGAGATGTCGCGCGATCTGTCGGGCGCGCTGATGGCCGAGCAGGTGGCCGAGATCGCCGCGCGTTTCCTGAAGGCCGAGTTCGGCGCACGCTCGGCCCTGCTGGTGGCCGGCGACGACGCGCTGAATGCCACGGACAGCGAACGCCTGGGCGAGCCCATCGTCTCCAGCCCAGCGCCCGAGCTGGACGCGGCCATCGCCCAATGGAGTTACACCAAGGCCGAAGCCGCCGGCCATGGCACCGACACCCTCACCGCCAGCCCCGTGCTCTACCTGCCGCTGGCCGCGCCCATGCGCCTGCGCGGCGTGCTGGCCGTGCAGCCCGAAGACCCGACCCGGCTGGCCGTGCCCGAGCAGCGCCGCCTGCTGGACACCTGCGCCTCGCTGCTGGCCATCTCGCTCGAACGCATCCACTACATCGAGGTGGCCCGCGCCAGCACCGTGCAGATGGAATCCGAGCGCCTGCGCAACTCGCTGCTGGCCGCCGTCTCGCACGATCTGCGCACGCCGCTGGCCTCGGTGCAAGGCCTGGCCGAATCGCTGCTGACCACCCGCCCACCGCTGCCCGAGCCCGCCGCCGGCACGGCCGCGGCCCTGCACGAAGCATCGCTGCGCATCAACGCCCTGGTCACCAACCTGCTGGACATGGCGCGCCTGCAGGCCGGCGCCGTGCAGCTCGACCGCCAGTGGCAGCCGCTGGAGGAGGTGGTCGGTGGCGCCATCAAGGCCGCGCGGCCCGCGCTGGGTGAGCGCCCCGTGCGCGTGAGCCTGCCTGGTGATCTGCCCTTCGTGCAGATCGACGCCGTGCTGATCGAACGCGTGCTGGCCAACCTGCTGGAGAACGCGGCCAAGTACACCCCCGCCCACACGGCCATCGAGATCGGTGCCGGCGCAGAGGCCGAGCACATCGCCGTGTGGGTGGACGACCATGGCCCCGGCCTGCCCAAAGGGCGGGAAGAGGCCCTGTTCAACAAGTTCGAGCGCGGCCAGAAGGAGAGCGCCACCCCCGGCGTGGGCCTGGGCCTGGCCATCTGCCGCGCCATCGTGGAGGCGCACGGTGGCACCATCCAGGGTCAGAACCGCGACGGCGGCGGCGCGCGCTTCACGTTGCGCATCCCGCGCGGCCAGCCGCCGGCCCTGGAGGCCGCATCCGATGTCTCGCTTGAAACACTGCCGGCCTTGTCTGCCACCGAGCATCCTGCCAACCCATGAGTGACCCGACACCCCGCCTGCTGCTGGTCGAAGACGACGCGCACATCCGCCGCTTCGTGCGCCTGGCACTCGAAGGCGAACAGATGGAGGTGCATGAAGCGCCCACCCTCCGCGCCGGCCTGATCGATGCAGGCACACGCCGCCCCGACCTGATCGTGCTGGATCTGGGCCTGCCCGATGGTGACGGCGTGGCCTTCATCCGTGACCTGCGCAGCTGGTCGCAGATGCCCGTGATAGTGCTGTCGGCCCGGACGGCCGAGGCCGAGAAGATCGCCGCGCTCGATGCCGGCGCGGATGACTACCTCACCAAGCCCTTCGGCACCGGCGAGCTGCTGGCCCGCGTGCGCGCCCAGTTGCGCCGCCGCGCGCAGGGTGCCGGTGGCCAAGCCTCGGCCATCACCACCTTCGGCGATGTGGTGCTGGACCAGACCCGCCGCGTGGTCGAGCGCGCCGGCCAGCCCGTGCACCTCACCCCCATCGAGTACCGCCTGCTGGCCCACCTGGCCGCCCACCCGGACCGCGTGCTCACCCACCGCCAACTGCTGCACGCCGTGTGGGGCCCGTCCCACGCAGAGGACACGCACTACCTGCGCGTGCACATGGCCAACCTGCGCAAGAAGATAGAGCACGATCCCTCGCAGGCCCGGCACCTGGTCACGGAAACGGGGGTCGGTTACCGCTTCGTGCCCTGAACGGCCACCCCTGAGCAAGGGGTTCAGCATCGGCATGCGCAGGCCCATACTCCCTGCTGTCACAAAAATCCAGGACGCTCACGTCCACAAGGGAGTTGCAGTACATGAAGACGATCCGCTGGGCGGTGGTGGCCGCGTGCCTGAGTCTGTTGGCCGCGTGCGGCGGTGGTGGTGGCGGGGGCAAGAAGCCGAATCCGACACCTCAGGCTGAAACACCGACAGAAACCCCACCCGAGGTCGTCCCGCAGTCTGCGACTTATGCGGTTGTCCTGTCAGATGCCGTCGACACCCCCTACGGCTACCAACTCGACATCGTTGACCCCAGCACCGCCCAGTTGCTGCGCAGCATCCGGATCGATCAACACGACGCCTGGCGAACCACTCTCAGCCGTCAGCAGAGCAGCGATGGCCGCTCACTGACCTACCAGCATGAGGCCGCGCTCTACTATGTCTATGGCCAGCGCGTCTATGCCGTCGATCTCACGCGCGGCAGCTCCACACAGCCCCGGCAGATGTCCTCCATCGCAGACGCCTGCCGCATTCTGTGGCATGTCGACAGCGATCTGAGCGGCGAGCACAGCTGGCTGGCGATCGTCAGAGCAGGCAATGATGCCGACTGCGCGACCAGCAGCGACGATGCGTTCGCACTGATTCCCAGCAACCTGCCGGCCACCACGGCAGCGGACCCAGTGCCTTTCAACGTGGCCCAGCTTGTCACCGTCGGCCGCAACGCTGCAGGAGGCCTGGAAAGCCTGATCACCTTCGAACCGGTCTTCAGCCAGTTTGTGCATTGGCGCCTGGACAGCCTGGGCGCACACCCCACCTCCGTGAGCAATGGCAATGGATTTTCCGCCAATGCAGACATCCACTGGCTGGGCATGGTGCCAGGCTTGCGGGACCGAGGCAT
>CALAKR010000430.1 GCA_937923225.1 uncultured Aquabacterium sp.
ACGGGGACCACCACGCCCACGGGGCACAAGGGGGCGCCCTTGATCAGCTCCTGCTGGGCCGTGGTGGCCAGCGAGGTCATGCGCCAGCTGGCCTGGAAGCCCTGGCTGCCCACCTCGCGCTCAGCCGGCAGGAAGCGCCCGCCGAAGGAGGGGTGCGGCCACTCGGACTTGAGCGTCACCTCGGTGCTGTCGGCCACCGGTGCGAAAGCCAGCGACTGCGTGCCGGCCAGCTCCAGCGCCAGCGAGACCCGCAAGGGGCCTGGCGCCGTCAGCATCGCCTCGGGCATCTGGGCGTGAAAGCCCTTGCGCTGCACCGGATTGCCCGAGCCCGGGTTCACGGCTAGTGCCTCGCCCTGCACGGCCACACGCACGGTGCGGATGCCGCGCGCATCGCCCAGCACCATGGACACCACCGGCGCATCGCAACTGACCTGCCCGCCTGTGTGCTCGGGCACGGCCTGCAGCCCCTTGAGATCGGCCCACTGGGCATCCACTTTGGCCGTCATCTCGTAGCCATTGACCTTGAACAGGCCACGGTAGCGGGGTGCCATGCGGGCGCCGCTGTCCACCTGCAGGGTCTGCGGCGCCTGCACCAAACGGAGGTCACGCCGCTCGGTCAGCACCTTGAGCACGGGGCCTTCGCGCTGCTCGACCGGCCAGGTCTCCGTACAACGGCGCAGCAGCACCGGGCCCATCAGCACCTGGCTGGCGGCCAGGCTGTCGGCCACGTTCTGTTCGGCCTCGTCACGGCGCTCCTGGCGCTCCTCGACCACGCCGCGCACCGAGCCCAGCGCCACCAGCAGCCCGGCCACCACCGCCCCCAGCGCGACGGACTTGCTCAACAAGGGAAATCTCATCGTGTTCTCCTGTGTGTTCCCATGAAACACGGCCAGTGTCGGAACCGACGGTGAGGTCTTGATGAGCTGTGTGAAGCGAGGGTGAAGTGCTCAACGGGGGTTGGCGCAAGGCCCGCCCGCCGTGGCCAGGGGCCAACGCAGGGTGACGGCCAGGCCCGGCTCGGCCGGGGCCCAGGCCACCGTGCCACCGTGCAGCTGCATCACCTGCCGCACGATGGCCAGGCCCAGGCCCGAGCCCTTGCGCGGCGGCTCGCCCGCCTCGGCAGGGCGGGGCGTGGAATAGAAACGCTCGCCCAGCCGGGCCAGGGCGTAGTCGGGCACACCGAGGCCATGGTCACGCACCGTGAGCAGGGCCTGTGCGCCCTCGCACCGCACCATCAGGTCGATGCGGCCACCAGGAGCCGAGAACTCGATGGCGTTGTCCAGCAGGTTGCTCATGGCCAGCACCATCAGCTCGGGCTCGCCCAGCACGGGGGCGGTGTCACGCTGCTGCCACTGCAGGGTCAGCCCGCGTTGTTCGGCGCGGCCCCTGGCCTGTGCCAGGGCGGTGTCCAGGCTGTCGGCCACATCCACCACGGCCAGGTGTTCCAGGCGCCGGCGGTGCTCCAGCTTGGACAGCTCCAGCAAGCGCTCGACCAGGCGCTGCATGCGGGCGGCCTGCTCCTGCACCTGGGTGGCGAAGGCCTGGCGGTCGGCCGCGGGCAGGTCGTCGTGCAGCAGCTCGGCTGCGCCACCGATGGCGGCCAGCGGGCTTTTGAGCTCATGGGTGAGCGCGCGCACCATGTCCTCCACGTGCTCATGGCCCTCCAGCCGATCACGCATGGCCTCCATCGCGCGGGCCAGGTCGCCCAGTTCGCCCGACAGCACCGGCGCCTGCACACGCTCGCCCCCGCGCTGGCCCAGCTCTACATGCTGCGCGAAATGCCGCAGGCGCCGCACGGACCACACGATCCACGCCGTGACCAGCACACCCACGCCCAGTGACAGGCCCATCAGCCACAGGCCCTTGACCAGGATCTCGCGCTCGGCCCGGTCGATGAACTTCTGCACCGTGCTCATGGGCTTGGCCACGGTCAGCACGCCGATGGTGTGCGTGCCCTGGCGGATGGGGGCGGCCACGTAGAGCACCGAGGGGCGGCCTTCCATCTCGACCTCGCGCGTGGCGCGCGCGCCGTACTGGCCCTTGAGGGTGAGCGCCACGTCGCGCCAGCGCGAATAATCCTGGCCCACGGCCACGCCACCGGGCCGCGCGCCGGTGTCCAGCACCACGCGGCCCTGCACATCGGTCACGTACACGCGGTAGTCCAGCGACTGCTTGCTCATGCCCCAGATGCGCGCATCCACGGGCCGCTCGGCGTAATCGCGCACGCGCTGGGCAAAGGGGCTGGCTTCGAGCGTGCCGCCGGGTGGCATCGCCGCCAGATCATCTTCGACCAGCTCGGCCAGGATGTTGGCCGTGTCCACCAGCATGTCCTCCACCACCCGGGCCACGCTGGGCCGGATCTCGGCCGAGAACACGCGCAGCACGAAGAAGGCGGCGATGCCGGTGATCAGGAAGAAGCCCAGCAGCAGCCGCAGACCGAGCTTCATGGCGCAGGCAGCCGGCTCAGGTCGATGGCGTAGCCCAGGCCACGGTGGGTGACGATGAGCTCCACATCACCGCAGGCTTCGCGCAGCTTGGCGCGCAAGGTCTTGATGTGCGTGTCCACCGTGCGGTCGGTGCTGTCGGCATCCTGGCCCCAGACGGTGTCCAGCAGGGCCTCGCGGCTCCAGATGCGGCCGGGCGTGCGCAGCAGGGCGTTGAGCAGGCCCAGCTCGAGGCGGGTCAGCGGCAGGGGCATGCCGGCATAGCTCACGCGCTGCGCGGCATCATCACAGTCGAAGCCCTGGGCGGGCGCGGCAACCGCCTGTGCGGGCGACAGCGCGGCCCGGCGCAGCAGCGAGCGCACGCGGGCGCACAGCTCACGGGGGCTGAAGGGCTTGGTGATGTAGTCGTCCGCGCCCAACTCCAGGCCCAGCACGCGGTCGAGCTCTTCGCCACGCGCGGTCAGCATCACGATGGGCAGGGCGCGGTTGTCGGCGGCGGCGCTGGCCTGCGCTGCATCACCGCGGCGCAGGTCGCGGCACAGGTCCAGTCCGCTGCCATCGGGCAGGCCCACGTCCATGATCGCGAGGGCATAGCCATGGCGGGGCTGCGCCAGCCTGGCGGCGGCCTCGCGCACCAGCAGCACGTGGTCGACGGCGAAGCCTTCGCGCGCCAGTGCATAAGCCACCGTCCGCGCGATGGCGGGATCGTCTTCCAGCAGCAGCAGGCGTTGGGCGCTCATGCGCGGATCATGCCGCCAGACGCCCGTCGGCGATCAGCAGGCTTTCCAGCGCCTGCTCACGGATGCCGTAGAAGGCCTTGATCTCGCGGATCTGGGCCAGCACCTCGGCGTTGTCACGCGGCTTGGCGCGCTTGACGGCCAGGATCATCTTGTTCTTGTTGGTGTGCTCCAGCGAGATGAACTCGAACACCTGCGTGTCGTAGCCCGCCGCGTCGAGCAGCAGGGCGCGCAGGCCATCGGTCAGCATCTCGGCCTCCTGGCCCAGGTGGATGCCATGCTGCAGGATGGGGCGCAGCGGATGCGGGCTCAGCAGCTGCGGGCGCACCTGCTTGTGGCAGCACGGCGAGCACAGGATGATCTCGGCCCCGGCGCGGATGCCCAGGTGGATGGCGTAGTCCGTGGCGATGTCGCAGGCGTGCAGCGCGATCATCACGTTCAGCGCGGCCGGGTGGTAATCGCGCACATCGCCTTGTTCGTAGGCCATGCCTTGCAGGCCCAGGCGCTCGATCACGCCGCCGCACAGGGCCACCAGGTCCTGACGCAGCTCCACACCCGTCACGCGGGCATCGACACCCCGGGTGTGGCGCAACCAGTCGTGCACCGCGAAGGTCAGGTAGCCCTTGCCGGAGCCGAAGTCGACCACGTTCACTTCACGGGCCTCGGCCAGAGGAGATGCGGCCAGCGCACCGGCCAGCACCTCGACGAACTTGTTGATCTGCTTCCACTTGCGCGACATGGCCGGCACCAGGCGGCCCTGCCCATCCGTCACGCCCAGCTCGCGCAGGAAGGGGCGCGAGAGTTCGAGGTAGCGGTGCTTTTCGCGGTTGTGTCCGCCCGGCAAGGCCTTGGCCTCGTCGGCCTCGGCATCTGCAGCGCCCGCCACCTTGCCCACCCGCACCGAGCCCTTGCCCTTCTTGCTGAAGGCCAGCTGCACCTCTTCAGCAGGCGTGTGCAGGTGCGCGTTGCGGAATCCCGCGGGGCCCAGCAGGCCTGGCAAGGTGGCCAAGGCCTCGTCCAGCGGCAGGTTCTTGGTGATGTCGCGGGTCTTGTAGCGCCACACCAGGCTCAGGTGGGACTGGCCGCGCAACTCGATCGTGCGGGCCAGCACGCGCTCGAGCTGTGGCTCATCACCGTGGTAGCTGGCCAGCATGAGCTTCTCGCAGCGCCCTTCAGTCAATGCGCGTGACAGCAGGCCCATGAAGCGTGTCAGGGCAGGGTCGGCTGAATCATGGGGGACAAGGGGAGACATCACGGCGAACACACTGACGGCATTGCTGCCCAAACATGGTGAGGAGAAGAAGAAGGAAGGCACGCCTTCCAAGCCGACATTGTCCGCCACTGGGCTGCCACGCGTGCTGCGCCAGCCTCAGCTGGCCACCAGGGCCTCGTCCTCCAAGCGTGCGGCGCCTACGCGCACCAACTGGTTGATCACCCAGTCGGTCAACGGTTCAGTGTCATCGCCGATCACGGCCCGGATGCCACGCTGCGTCAGCAGATGGCGCTCGATCAAGGTCTGCACCTCCGCACGCGGCATGCGCCGCCGGTCCAGCAGCTTGAAGGCCACCAGGCCCTTGAGCGCGTTGTCCACATTGCGCTTCGGATCCTCGGCCAGCCAGCGGATGCGGGCATGCGCGATCGCCAAGGCATCCTCCACCTCGGTGAAGGGCGCACCATGACCCGGAATCACCACGCGCGGCGCCAGTTGCGAGATCAAATCCAGCGTGGCCTGCTGCTCGGCAAAACCCGATTCGCCCGCCAGTTCCGGAAAGATCACCCCGAACCCATTGCGCCACAGGGCATCCGCCGAGATCAGCACGCCTTCGTGCGGATTCCACAGCATCACCATGTCGGCATCGTGCCCGCCGGCGGGCAGCACATCCCACTCCTGGCCGCCCAGTTCGATGCGGCTGCCGATGGCGAGCACCTCGTCGTAGGTGAAGCGCTCGCACTCCTGACCTGAGGGGGTGTAGCTCAGGCGCTCCTCGTCCCAGGCATCGACCGCCTCGCGCAGGCCCGGCGGGATGACAACGCGGCAGCCATGGCGGCGCTGCAGCCGTGCGTTGCCGCCGGCGTGGTCAGAGTGCAGGTGGGTGTTGACGATGCGGGCCAGGGGGCGCCCGCCCAGGGCCTTGTCCAGCAGGCGCTCGGTGGCATCGCCGTGGGAGACGTAGCCGGTGTCGACCACCGTGGGCACGTCCGCCTGGGCGAAGACGATGTTGTTGGACGACAGCCAGCCCCGTTCCAGAACCTGGATGTGGGCAGGGAGAAATGCATGCATGGCCGATAGGTACCGCGTCAAAGCTCATTGGGAGCATACGGCAGACCGGCACCCGGCGCATGCCAGGCCCGCCACAGCCGGGCAGGCCTGCAAGGTAGGTTCAGCGCTCAGGCGTGGCGCTTGGCGGCGGCACGGCGGGGCGCCTTGGCGCCACCGTGCAGTTGCTCCCAGTAACCCACGGCCTTGCCCACCCATTCCTGGTAGTGGGGATCCTGCGGCGAGTAGAACGGGATGCCCCGGGCTGCGAAGTCATTGAAGGCCTTGACCACGGCCGTGGCGGTGGCCTTGTCGGCCTCGACTTCCACGGCGTGCAGCGCCAGCACACGCTTCATGGCCTCGGGGGCCATCAGCTTGGCATGCAGATCCTGGGAAGAAGCAATGGTCGTCATCGCGCTAGCTCCGTCAATCATCAGCAACAGGGACACGCCCCTGTCTTCGGAGATCAACGCGGCGGATTGAGTCGTGGATGACCGCAGCGAGTGGCAAAACCATGAAAAAAGCCC
>CALAKR010000431.1 GCA_937923225.1 uncultured Aquabacterium sp.
ACGGCCAGCCTGCTGTTGCTGGCCGACCGGCATGAGGTGGTTCGCGAGGCGCTGCCCTCGAAGTTCTGGGAAGCCACCCGCCAGATCCTGTCCGAACTTGCCCAGTTGCAAGGTGATCAGCCCGATGCCACATCGGCACAGGCCCTGGCCTGCAGCGCCAGCGTCACGCACTGGGGGCTGGACCTGCTGACAGCGATCCGCCGCTGAGCCCCCTGTTAGCCGCGGGCGACCTCAGCCGCGCGCACCAAGGCCATGTCCACCGTGGGCAGCACATTGGCCTGCCCGAAACGGGCATCGTGGCCGCTTCGGCGGATCAGGCCCAGCGGCTGCTCGTTGACCCGGCACAGCAGCAAGGTCTGCCCGTGCCGCTCAAGCTGCCGGCGCAGTTGCAGCAAGGCGTCCAGCCCCGAGGTGTCCATGGCCACCAGGCGCTGCAGGTCCAGCACCAGCACCCGGTTGCTGGCCGGCAGTTGCTCGGCCAGAGCCTCCACCTTGCCCACGGCGCCGAAGAACAGTGCACCGTACAGCTGGTAGACCTGGGTGCCGGCAGGCCAGCCCTCCGTGGGCGGCGCCACGGCCTCCACGCGGAACAGCGTGCTCATGCGGTAAATGAAGAACACGCAGGCCAGTACCAGCCCCACCTCCACCGCCACCGTCAGGTCGAAGATCACCGTCAGCACGAAGGTGCCGACCAGGATGGTGCGGTAGGTGAAGTTGAACTGGCGCAGGCGGGCGAACTCATGCCATTCGCCCATGTTCCACGCCACGAACAGCAGGATGCCGGCCAGCACCGGCAGCGGCACGTGCACCGCCAGCGGCGCCGCCACCAGCACGATCAGCAGCAGCGCCAGCGCGTGCACCATGCCAGCCACCGGGCTGGTGGCGCCGGCACGCACATTGGTGACGGTGCGCGCGATGGTGCCCGTGGCCGGAATCCCGCCGAAAAACGGCGTCACCACATTGGCCACGCCCTGGGCCATCAGCTCCTGGTTCGGATCATGCCGAGGGTGGTCGGCCATGTTGTCGGCCACCCGGGCGCACAGCAGGGATTCGATGGCGCCCAGCAGCGCGATGGTCACCGTCGGCATGAAGAGCTGACGCACGCCATCCCAGGTGAAGGCCGGCAGCTCAAAAGCTGGCAGGGATTGTGGGATGCCGCCGAACTTGCTGCCAATGGTCTGCACCGGCAATTCCAGCAGCGCAGTGAGCCCGCCCAGCAGTACCAGCGCCACGATGGGCCCCGGCATGCGCGAAGCCACCTTCAGCGAGCGCTCCAGCTTGGGTGACGCCGCCACCAGCCGGGTGGATGTGAACAACCTGGGCCAGATGAACAGCAGCGCCAGCGTGGCCGCGCCCAGCCCGAAGGCGAACACGTTGAACTGGTGCTGATGTGCCCACAGCGTACGGATCTGGCCGACAAAATCCGCCGGCATGTGGGCCGGCATCAGGCCGAACAGGTCCTTGAGCTGCGACAGCGCGATCAGCACCGCGATGCCGTTGGTGAAGCCGATCACGATGCTGACCGGGATGTAGCGCACCAACACGCCCAGCTTGAACAGCCCCAGCAGGAACATCAGCCCGCCGGCCAGCACGGTGGAGATGAGCAGGTTGGCCAGCCCGTACTGCTCGACGATGCCATAGACGATGACGATGAAGGCGCCTGCGGGGCCGCCGATCTGCACGTTCGAGCCGCCCAGGGCCGAAATCAGGAAGCCCGCGATGATGGCCGTGAACAGCCCCGCCTCGGGTTTGACACCGGAGGCGATGGCAAACGCCATGGCCAGCGGCAGGGCCACGATGCCCACGGTGAGGCCGGCGCCTAAATCCACAAAGAAGCGCCCGCGGTTGTAATCCTTGATCGAATCGATCAGGCGCGGGCGAAAGGGCGCCAGATCAAGGCGGCTCAGCCAGCCGGCCGCCGCGTTGGGCGTTGCTGGGTGGGCTGATGGCCCCTCATCGTGGGGCGGCAGGTGGGCACTGCTCATGGTCGGTGATCTTGCAGCAAGCCCCGCGCCAGATCAACGCACCATCAGCATCACGTCACCGCACACGCATGCCGGGTTGCGCGCCCGCCACGGGTTCCAGCACGTAGATGCCAGGGGTTCCCTTCTCGTCTGCATGCGAGGCGGCCAGCACCATGCCTTCGCTCACACCGAACTTCATCTTGCGCGGCGCCAGGTTGGCCACCATCACGGTGTGCTTGCCGATCAGATCCTCGGGCTTGTAGGCCTCCTTGATGCCGGAGAACACGTTGCGCGTGCGGCCCTCGCCCACGTCCAGCGTCAGGCGCAGCAGCTTGGTGCTGCCTTCCACGTGCTCGGCGTTGACGATCTTGGCGATGCGCAGGTCGATCTTGGTGAAGTCGTCGATGGTGATCGTGGGGGCGATGTCCTCGCCACCGGGCTTGACGGTTTCGACCATGGCGGCTGCGGGCTCGGGCTTTTCGAGCAAGGCTTCGAGCATCTTCGCGTCCACGCGCTGCATCAGGTGCTTGTAGTCACCAATGGTGTGCACGCCCAGCAGCTCCTGGCTCTTGGCCATGAACATCGGCGGCACGTTGAGGAAGGCCTCGACCTGCTCGGCCAACGCGGGCAGCACCGGCTTGAGGTAGATCGTCAGGATGCGGAAGGCCTCGATGCACACCGAGCAGACCTCATGCAGGCGGGCGTCCTGGCCTTCCTGCTTGGCCAGCTCCCAGGGCTTGTTGGCATCGACGTACTCGTTGATGCGGTCGGCCAGCAGCATGATCTCTCGCAGCGCCTTGCCGTAGTCGCGCTGCTCGTACAACTCGACGATGGCGCCCTGCCGTGCCTGCAGCGAACGCAGCATCTCCTGGGCCTGGATGGTTTCGGGCGTCTCCTCGCGCGTACCACCCACCTGGCACAGGCGGCCCTGGAAGCGCTTGCTCAGGAAACCAGCAGCGCGGCTGGCGATGTTGATGTACTTGCCAACCAGGTCGCTGTTGACGCGGGCGATGAAGTCCTCGGGGTTGAAGTCAAGGTCTTCATTGCGCGCGCTCAGCTTGGCGGCGATGTAGTAGCGCAGCCACTCGGCGTTCATGCCGAGCTTGAGGTACTTGATCGGATCCAGGCCGGTGCCACGGCTCTTGCTCATCTTCTCGCCGCCCACGGTCAGGTGGCCGTGCACGTTCACCTGCGAGGGCAGCTTGCGGCCGCTGAAGTGCAGCATGGCCGGCCAGAACAGGGTGTGGAAGTAGGTGATGTCCTTGCCGATGAAGTGCACCTGCTCGACCGCCGGGTCGGCGATGAACGCCTCGAAGTCGCGTTGCTCGCCATAGCGCGCCTTGGGGCCGCCAGACGCGAAATAGCTCTTGAGCGAGGCCAGGTAGCCGATGGGCGCGTCCAGCCACACGTAGAAGTACTTGCCTGGCGCATCAGGGATCTCGATGCCGAAGTAAGGCGCGTCGCGGCTGATGTCCCAGTCACCCAGGCCACCCTCGCCGTTCTCGTCCTTGGTGAACCATTCCTTGATCTTGTTGGCCACCTCGGGCTGGAGCTTGCCATCCTGCGTCCAGGTCTGCAGGAACTCGCCGCAGCGCGGGTCGGACAGCTTGAAGAAATAGTGGTCGCTGGTCTTCATGACCGGCGTAGCGCCGCTCAGGGCCGAGAACGGGTTCTTCAGTTCGGTGGGTGCGTACACCGCACCGCAGACCTCGCACGAATCGCCGTACTGGTCCTTCGCACCGCACTTGGGGCACTCGCCCTTGATGAAGCGGTCGGGCAGGAACATGCCCTTCTCGGGGTCGAAGAACTGCTCGACGGGCTTGACGGCGATCAGGCCGGCGGCACGCAGCGCGAGGTAGATCTCCTTGGAGAGCGCGTGGTTCTCGGGGCTGTCCGTGCTCGACCAGTGGTCGAAGCTGATGTGAAAGCCATCGAGGTAGGGCTTGCGGCCCGCGGCGATGTCGGCCACGAACTGCTGCGGTGTCTTGCCGGCCTTCTCGGCCGCGATCATGATCGGCGCGCCGTGCGCATCGTCCGCGCCCACGAAGTGCACCTGGTTGCCCTGCATGCGCTGGAAACGCACCCAGATATCAGCCTGGATGTATTCCATGATGTGGCCAATGTGGAAGTGGCCATTGGCGTAGGGCAGCGCGGTGGTGACGAAAAGCTGGCGTGGCATGGTGGAGCGGTGGTGGGTGGCCGCCAGGCAACGCATGCGCATGCCAGGGCCACGTGTGGGAAACCCTTCCCATTTTAGGGCGCTAGACTGGGAGCCCGGGCGCCAATGCCGTGTTGCCCCTGCACCAACCCTGTCGCCCTTGTGTCACGCCCGCACCGGCCCGCGCTGTCCGCTGTTTTCCCGTCGACTGATCCCGCATGAGCTTTTCCCCCCGCACCGCCGTCGAGACCGCCCTGGTCGATGCCCTCAAGACCGTGACCGATCCCCTGACCGGCAAGGATTGGGTGTCGACACGCCAACTGCAAAACCTCGTGGTCGATGGCGCCAAGGCGGTGCTGGACATCGCCCTGGGCTATCCGGCGCGCAGCCAGTGGCCGGCCTACACCGCGCTGGTGGCCCAGGCACTCCAAGGCGTGGCCGGCATCACCGAGGTGGCCGTGAACTGGCAGCTCAAGGTCATCACCCACGCCGTACCCCGTGGCATGACGGTGCTGCCCGGCGTGAAAAACCTGGTGGCCGTGGCCTCCGGCAAGGGCGGCGTGGGCAAGAGCACCACCGCCGTCAACCTGGCGCTGGCCCTGGCCGCTGAGGGCGCCCGCGTGGGCATGCTCGACGCCGACATCTACGGCCCCAGCCAGCCCCTGATGCTGGGCCTGTCCGGCAAACCGGACAGCCCCGACGGCAAGACCATCACCCCGCCGGTCAACCACGGCATCCAGATGATGTCCATCGGCCTGCTGGTGGCCGACCAGGCACCCACCATCTGGCGCGGCCCCATGGCCACCCAGGCGCTGGATCAATTGCTGCGCCTGTCCAACTGGGGTGAGCCCGATCAGCCGCTGGATTACCTGATCGTCGACATGCCCCCCGGCACCGGCGACATCCACCTCACACTCAGCCAGCGCGCGCCGCTCACGGCCGCCGTGGTCGTGACCACGCCGCAGGACATCGCCCTGCTCGATGCGCGCAAAGGCCTGCGCATGTTCGAGAAGGTCAGCGTGCCGGTACTGGGTGTGGTCG
>CALAKR010000432.1 GCA_937923225.1 uncultured Aquabacterium sp.
TCCTGCGCCACCTCGATATGCGAGGTGTTGAGCAGCGACAGGTGCCGCCGCAAGGTGCGCTCCGTCATGCCCAGGTGCTGCGCTGTCTCGGCCATCGAGGGCTGGCGAGGGAAAGCACTGAGCAACCACGCCCGCACCCGCTCTGCCGTGTCCGAACGGCTCTGCAAGGCGGCCAGTGCCGATTCTGCCCGTGTGCGCGCAGCGGTGTAGGCCACCGCATCGTGCGACACCAGCGGCCGGTCCAGCAACTGCGGATTGAAGGTAAGCGCACATTCGTTCTGCGAAAAGAATGCGTTCTCGCCGAAAGCCGCGCTGTAACGCGCCGCCAGCCCCAGCGGGCACGGGTAGGCGAAATCGATGCGGTGGATATCGCGGTTGTCCGCCCCCGAGAAGCGCAACAATTGCACGGCCGTCACGGCCAGGAATTCCGTGCGGAAACGCCCGCTCAGACCGCCGCAGCCCACCGCCGGGCGCATCACGATGCGCGTGCCCTTGGCCGTCTCGGACAACTCCAACTCGCTGAACTCGAGCACCAGCGGCGCGAAGCGCTCCAGATCCACCAGCACCTGGCGCAGGCTGGGCGCAGAGATCACCAGCGGCACCATGTGCCCATAGCGCATCAGTGCCAGGCTCTTGCCCGCCACCAGCGAGAAGGCCGGATCGCCTGTTTCCTCGAGCGCCACAGCCATCATCTGGTCGAACAGCTGCACGGGCACCCACTCGCCTTCCTCGTCAATCTGGTCGAGGGTGCCTAGCCCGCAGCGCCGCAGCACCGATTCCGAGCGGTGGCCTTCCACGTCAAGTGTGTAGGCCAGGATCTTGAGGTTCAGGGGAGAGACTCGCATACGCAGCAGCAGCCGGTCATCGCGCAGCCCGAGGCACCGTGTCGGTCGGCGAAAACCGATAGTCTGCTGTCTTTACATACGGACAAGAAGCGATCCCGCACCGGAGTTACCCTAGGCTTCATGCGACTGACTACATGAAAAGAAAGAGCGCCATGCAGAAGACATGGCGCCAAACGGAGAAGAAGAGAACACCGGCGCACATGCTAGTCATGCAACGTGATCCCGACGTTTGCATTACCGGCCAATGATTTGCCGTGACATGACGAACGCGGGTTTGTCCCTGAGGGTTCCTGACGTATAGGTCAGGGGATTGCCCCACCCTGCCACGGCAGCCCCTTCGGAACAGGTGCTTTTCCCCCTTGAACAGGTTGGAACAAGATGCGCGGGCGCTTCCATCGGCGGGGCGCCTGCCCACAATGGCAGCCGCTGTCATCGCTCAAGGACGTCCCATGACCACCTATTTCAAGCACATCGCCCAGATCACTGCCCGCGCCGATTACGACAAGATTCTGCGCAAGGCCCTGGCCACCCCTGGCCAGGAGCCCTTCCACTACTTCGATGCCTTCCCCTTCGACAAGAAGGAAGCGCCCCTGGTGCTGGTGGGCGATGTGGCCAAGCCCCTGATTGCCGACCTAAAGAAGCTGGTGCCCAAGGCCCAGTACGGCATGGGCGTGTGCACGGTGACTGCGAAGGACGAGATCATCTTCGAGCGTGAAACTGGCAAGCTGCAGCCCAAGCTGGTGAGCGCCGCCGTGAAGCTGTCCGGCATCAAGAGCACCGTGAAGTTCAATGGTGAGGACGACGAGGAAGAAGGTGAACGGGCCGAAGCAGAGAACGACGAGGGCCAGCCGGAAGAGCCGCAGGTCAAAGCCACCGGCAAGGTGCCTCCCGCGCCGCCCCTGCCGCCGAGCACCAAACCGTCGGGTGACAAGCCCACCACATTGTCTCCGCAGGCCAAGGAGTTCCAGGACAAACTCAAGGTGCTGCGCCCGGCCTTCGACAACGCGCTCAAGAAGGCCCGCGAGCTCAAGAAGACCGCCTGGGCGGAAGACCTCGATGCCAATTTTGCGCAGATGGTGCAGGAGGCCAAGGCGGGCAAGTTCGACGTGGCTCTGCAGACGCTGGCACGGCTGGCGCGCATGACCAAGGGCGAAGAAGCCTCACGGGCCGAGGTCAAGCACCAGGCCAACAAGGAGAACGCGGACTACGCAGAGTTCCACAAGACCACTGCCCAGGACCATCTCAGCCCGCAGGACATGAAGCAGGTGCGAAAGGATCACAAGACAGGCGGCTATGGCGTGACGGAAGACGGCAACGTGGCCTATGCCCTTCCCCTCAAGCCAGGCGAATGGAAATCAGGCGTGCTCGACAAGCTCGATGGCATCCACAAGATCCTGATCAAAGAGCCCGTGAATTTCAATGCACTGTATGAGGCACACAATGCTGCCACCGCGCTGATCAAACGCGCCTGGCAACACGCAGATGAGGGCGACGACCAGCAACATCGCGACCGCCGGATGGCCATCGACAGGCTGATCGACCATCTTTCCGACCTGGAGATGGAGGTCAGCAAGGTCAACTACCTGGACCCTGCCCACGCACTCCCCCGCATGGCCGACATCCTGAAGGACCACGGGAAGCTGGTGGACCTGATAAAGGCCCTGGAGGAGCCCCGGAAGGCCCGCCCCTCTGCTGAAGAAATCCAGGCGTTCGAAAAAGGCGCCACACAGCGCATCCGCCAGCGCAACGAGCAGCTCGACAAGGAACATGAGGAATGCGAGCAACTCCAACAGCAGCTGATCGAGCAAGCTCACGCACTGAAGGAAGAAGCGCCCAGACTCCCCAAGGATGATGTCGATACCCGGCGCAAGGAGTTGGAAGATCTGAAGTCCATCATTGAGCTGCGACGCAAGAATCTCAAGCAGGCCTCGGCAACGCGGGAAGATAGCCAGGCAGTGGCGCGATTCAAGCAGGGGGTTGACCATCCTGAGCACCTGGCCATCCTGGTCAAGACGGTTGATCAGGTCAAAACCATGATCGATGGAGAGCTCTTTCAGCAGGCCGTCGACGCCATCCAGGCGGCCCTGGCCGACCTGTCATTCCAGGGTTTCGCGCAGGAAGCCCCTGAGGAGCAGAAGATCAGTGATGAGTTGAACAGCCTTCTGAGTGATCTGAGCCAGCATGCAATGCTCAAGGCGGCCTCTCCGCTGAAGGCCGCGCGGATGGCCAAGCGCCTTCACGCCGAGGCCACCAAGGTTGGCGAACTGATGAATTGACGCCCTGCTCAGGCGGGCGCGCCCGCCTCCAGCAGCTCGTCCAGCGCCCGCCCCGAGATCGTCTCGTCACGCAGCAGGCTCTCCGTCATCGCGTGGAGCACATGGGCCTGTGCTTCCAGTGCCTGGCGGCACGCGGCCTGCGCGCCTTCCAGCAGCGCCTTGGCCTCGGCCAGCACGCGATCCTGGATGTGCGGACCGACCAGCTTGTCGGGCACACCCTTGATGCTCAGCAGGCCGAACTCTTTGCTCAGGCCCAGGCTGCTGACCATGTCGATGGCCAGCTCTGAAGCGCGCTTCAAGTCATCCGACGCGCCCGAGGTGGTGTTGCCGAACACGAACAGTTCGGCCTCGCGGCCCGCCAGCAGCATGCCCAGGCGGCCGTGCAACTCCTGCTCGCCATACAGTGGCAGTTCGTTGGCGCGGGTCACGAAGGTCACGCCCAGCGCCTGGCCGCGCGGCTCGATGGTCACGCGCTCGACCACGCCGGCCTTGAGCGCATGCGCCACGATGGCGTGGCCGCTTTCGTGCACGGCGATGCGATGGCGATCCTCCGGCGTCATCAGGTCCTTCATGCCCGACACCTCGCCGCCCAGCTGGTGCGATTCCAGCGCGCGGCGCACGTGCTCCTGCCCCACGTTCTCGGCACCTTGTTCGGCCGCCAGCACGGTGGCACGGTTGACGATGTTGGTGATGTCCGCGTGCGAGAGGGTGCTGCTGGCACGGGCCAGCGCTTCGGTGTCGATGGCGGCATCGGCCTTGACACGGCCCAGGCACATGTCGAACAGCGCTCGGCGGTCGCCCAGCGTGGGCAGGGTCATGCGGGCCACCAGGTCGAAGCGGCCGGGGCGGCGCAGCGCCTCGTCTATGTTGCCGACGTGGTTGGTGGCGCCGATCACGATCACGTTCTCCATCGCCGCAAAGCCGTCCATCTCCACCAGCAGCTTGTTGATGATGCGGTTCTCTTCGGAAACACCGCCGCCGTTGGGCTTGCCCGAGCCGTTCGAGCGCTGACCGATGCCGTCGAACTCGTCGATGAACACGATGCACGGTGCGTTCTTGCGCGCGGCGGCGAACAGCTCGCGCACCTTGGCGATGCCCGCGCCATAGAACATGCTGGAGAAGTGCGAGCCATCGACGGCGATGAAGTTGGCGCCGCACTCACCGGCCAGCGAC
This sequence comes from uncultured Aquabacterium sp., assembly GCA_937923225.1. Lineage (GTDB taxonomy): Bacteria > Pseudomonadota > Gammaproteobacteria > Burkholderiales > Burkholderiaceae_C > Aquabacterium. Next base: position 4,295 of record CALAKR010000432.1, read on the forward strand.
CGCGCCAGCAGGGTCTTGCCCGTGCCAGGCGGGCCTTCGAGCAGCACGCCGCGCGGCGGCTTGGCCCCCAGGGCCAGGTACTTGTCGGGCGACTTCATGAAGGCGGTGACCTGCTGCAGCGCGGCCTTGGCCTCCATCGCGCCGATCACATCGTCGAAGCCAGCCTCGGGCTTTTCCGCCAATTGCGTCTTGCTGCCACCCAGGCCACCGCCCTGGCGCACCAGATAGAAGGCCAGGAAGGCCGTGATGGCCACCGAGGCCACGGCCAGCACGCGCTGCATCACCACGCCCAGGCTGTCGGCGATGCGCATGCCCATGTCGCGCTCGTCGATGGCGATCAGGGTGAGTTCAAAGCCCTTGTCGCGGCTCAGGGATTCGAGGCGACTGCCCAGGCCGTCCGAGCCGGGCATCAGGCGGGTGCTGAAGCGCTCGCCCGCCTTGGTGGTGACCAGGGCGCGGGTGCCGTCCACCCCCACCTCGCGCACACGGCCTTCCATCAGGGCGCGCTCGAAGGCAGACACATTCATGGGCTGGCGCAACCAGGGCTGAGGATCCGCCTCGAAACGGGCGGCCAGTTCGGTGCGGCCGACATGCCCGGGGCGGTTGGCCCACAGATCCGCCGCCACGAGCGCCGCGATGCTGGCCAGAGTAATCAGAACAATGCTGGCGATCTGCAGCCAGCGGGGCCAGGTCTTGAAGCGCTTCATGTCGGGCGGGGGCAAAGGAAAGGCAGCAGCGAATGCTCGATACAGCCTGTATGACACCGCAGATCGAGCCAGGGCAGCGCTCCGATGAATGCCCAACAGCCACGGCTATTCCCAAGCGCAGCCTGGTTTATCGGCAAAATCCCCGGCGTATCGATGGCCGTACACGCCACCGACTGCGCAAAACGTCACGGCGTCTGCAGCAAACGCAGCAATTCCTCGGTCGGGAAGCCGTCCGCCGGCAAGCCGGCACTGCGCTGGAAAGCCCGCAGGGCGCCGCGGGTGGCCGGCCCCATCTGCCCATCGGGCGCGCCGCTGTCGAAGCCCCGTTGGTTCAAGGCCGTCTGCAGTGCGATCATCTCGCCCCTGGTCAGCGCCCGCAGATCCCGTGGCCAGGCACCCTGCACGGGCGGGCCGCCGGCGATCCGCTGCGACAGCAGGCCCACCGTGAGCGCGTAGCTCATCGAATTGTTGTAGCGCAGCAGGGCGCGGTAGTTGCGCCCCACCAGGAAGGCCGGGCCGCGTGCGCCTGCGGGCTGCAGCACCATGGCATCAGCCATGGCCGGCAAGGCGGATCCATCCATGGTGCGCACGCCTTCTTCAGCCCACTGCACCGAGGCCTGGCGCACGGCCTGATCAGCCCGCGCCGGATCGAAGCTGGCGGGCAACTGCACCTCCACACCCCACGGCTCTTCAGCACGCCAGCCCGAGCGGGCAAGGAAATTGGCGGTGGACGCCAGCACATCGGGCATGCTGCCCCAGATGTCACGGCGGCCATCGCCATCGGCATCCACCGCATAGGCCAGGTAGGAGGTGGGCATGAACTGGGTCTGCCCCATGGCCCCGGCCCAGGAGCCGACCATGCGGCCCGGGTCGATGTCACCTCGCTGCACGATCTTGAGTGCCGCCATCAGTTCAGTCTTGGCCCAGGCCTCGCGCCGCCCCTCGAATCCCAGGGTGGTCAAGGCATCGAACACTGGCACATTGCCGTAGTTGCCGCCGAAGTTGCTTTCGATGCCCCACACGGCCATCAGCACCGGGCCAGGCAGGCCGTAGCGCGCATTCACGGCATCGGCCTGGTCACGCAGTTCCAGCAGCTTTTGCTGGCCGTTGCTGACACGCCGCTCGGTGATCACGCCGTCCAGGTATTCCCAGAACGTGCGTGTGAACTCGGGCTGCGCCCGGTCGGCCACCACAGCGCGGTGATGCAGCTGGACGTTGTTCAGCGTCACGTCCAGTGTGGCGTCATCGATGCCGGCGGCGCGCGCGGAAGTGCGGAATGCAGCCACCCATTGGGCAAAGCGCTGCTCTGTCAAGGCCTCGGCAGCCACCTCGGGCGTGGCGGGCTGTGCCTCGGAAACGGGCGTGCTGACCGGCGTCGTCGAAGGGCCTGACGCGCAGCCCGCCAGCACAGCAACGGCCAGCAGCCCGGGCTTGAAGGGTACGGCCCAGGACGGCACCAAGGTGCCAGGCATCGAATGTCTGGATCTCATGCTGGCAATGTACCTCTCGACAGCCTGCCCCACCTCCCGGGCTAGCTGTTTCCACACCATCCTTACGGCAAACCTTTCATGTACGGCCCCGTTGACCTTGGGGCCCACGTGGGCACACCGCCTGCTCTGATAGCGCATCGGACCACCCCTGCAAAGGAGCCCACCATGCCCACCACCATCGACCGAACCCGCGGCACCGAATCCACCGAAGACAAGCAGCGCCGCATCCAGCAGGCGCAGGATCGAAAAGATGCCGCTCAGCCCAAAGCCAAGTCTGGCAAGCGCGAGGAAGGCATCCAGGCCGGAGCACGGCCACAGCCGGCCGACCTGCCAGCCCAGCACCAACGCAAGCCTGGCAGCGAGGCCCACCTGGATCTGCAGCCCCGCTACCTCGCGCCGGACTACAAGGGCAGCGGCAAGCTACAAGACATGGTGGCCCTGATCACCGGCGGCGATTCGGGCATCGGGCGCGCCGTGGCTGTGCTGTACGCCCGTGAAGGGGCCGATGTAGCCATCGTCTACCTCAGCGAGCACGACGACGCGCTGGACACCCAGAAAGCCGTGGAGGCCGAGGGGCGCCGCTGCGTTCTGATTCCGGGGGACGTGAAAGACTCTGCCTTCTGCAAACAGGCCGTCGAGCAGACCGTGAAAGCCCTGGGCCACCTCGACATCCTGGTCAACAACGCCGCCTTCCAGGAACATGCCGGCTCGCTGCTAGACATCACGGAAGAACGCCTGGACGAGACCTTCCGCACCAATATCT
>CALAKR010000433.1 GCA_937923225.1 uncultured Aquabacterium sp.
GTCTTGGCATGCAGCACGGCACTGTCCAGCTCATAGAGCTTGACGCCGGCCGACAGCAACTGCTGGTAGTAGGAGCGCCCCGCATAGAGCACCGGGCTGAAATCGCTGATGGACGGCAGGATCAACTGCACGTCCACCCCACGCTGCGCCGCATCGCACAGGGCCTGCACCATGTCCTGCCCTGGCGCGAAGTAAGCCATCGTGATGTGGATGCTCTCCTGGGCCGCATCCAGCGCCGTCAGCAGCGACACGTAGGTGTCCATGCCCCCTTCGTCAGGGCCGCTGATGATGACCTGCAGCACCTTGTCACCGCGCTTTTGCCCACCCTTGGGGTCAGAGCCCGTGGTGACAGCGGCATCGATCGCGGGCTTGCAGCCCTGCGCGTCCCATGTCTGGCGCACGATGCGGGCCATGTCGGCCGCGGCGGGGCCATTGACCTGGATCTGCGTATCGCGCCAGCCATTGTCCTTGCCGTCGCCATCGGGGTCCTTGCCCTTCTTGTTCTTGCTGAACAGGGACGAGCCCGACGAATACACCTTGGAGATGTTGATGCCGCCCGTGAAGGCCAGTTGCTCGTCTACAGCCAGGATCTTGCGGTGATCCCGGTGGTTGATGCCCCAGTAGCCCGGCCGGGTCAACGGGTTGATGGGATTGAAGGCACAGGTGTGCACACCCGCATCACGCAGGCTCTGGAAAAAATCGCGCGAGGTGCCGATCGAGCCGACCGCATCGTAGATCACGTGAATGTCCACACCTTCGGCACGTTTTCGGATCAGCAGATCACGCAGGCGCAAGGCAATGTCGGCATCCTCGATGATGTAGCTCTCCAGCCAGATCGAACGCCGGGCCGACTCCACGGCCTTGAACATGGCCGCGAAGGTCTGTGGGCCATCCACCAACAGGTGCACATCGTTGTCGGCCGACAGGCGCACGCGGTCCTGGGCGGTCATGGCCGCCAGATGGCGCTTGACCAGATCAGGCCGACCTTCGGACTGCACGTGATGGAGCAGGCGCGCCCGCTCGCCGCGGCGCAGGTCATCGCTGGCGGTGGCCACCTGAACGCGGGCCGCCAGGTGTGCGGTGCTGGCGGGGGCTGGCGGCTGCGGGCGGCGAGGCTCCAGAGAGCTGCAGGCGCTCAGCAACATCAAGCCCGACAGGGCACTCACGCCACAAAGGGCCTGGACGGTGCGCCGGCCTGGGCGCGCCTTCCCACGGCCGCTGGCCAGCACCACGGGGGCGCTGGCAGCGGGTCTCCTCGGTCGATCATCTTGTTTTGGGGAAGGGATCACGCCACACCTCAGCTGCGCCGTCCAGACAGGAGCATTGTGGACAGCGCCGTGGCCGCGGCCTATCAGCGCCTGCCGACACCGCTGTCAAGAAGCGCTGACACACCGTGTGACATCCATGCCCGACGTCGGTGCGCCCACCACGCACCGGCCGCGAAGCCAACGTCAGGCATCACTGACCTTCAGTTCAGTCCTGACTGACTGCCCAGGCCGAGCCCCCGCCTTTACGCTGGAGCCTCGGTTTTGCCAGCCGCCATCAACAGGAAAAGGCTGGCCGGATCTCAAGAAGGAGACCCCCATGAGCTACGCAACCGAAGTGATCGACACCGTCAACGACGTCATTGAAAACTGCAAGGACGGCGAGTACGGCTTCAAGGAGTGCGCCGAGCACGCCGACTCTCCCACGCTCAAGACCATGTTCGAGCGCCGCGCCACGGAGTGCCAGGCCGCCGCCACCGAACTGCAGCGCATCGTGTATGCCAATCAGGAACAACCCGCCACCGGCGGTACCGCTTCCGGTGCGCTCCACCGTGGCTGGCTGAACATCAAGGCCGCCCTGTCGCTGTCCGATGACAAGGCCGTGCTCGAAGAATGCGAGCGTGGCGAGGACCGTGCCCTGGCACGTTACGACAAGGCCCTGAAGAAGGACCTGCCCGACGAGATCCGCTCGGTGCTGGTGGCCCAGCGCGCCGGCGTGCAGCGCAACCACGATCTGGTGCGCTCGCTGCGTGACCAGGCCCGTGCTGCGGCGCATCACTGATCGCTGATCGCATCAACATGACGAGGGCCGATGCAGCCCTCGCCGGATATCAGCCGGTATCCACCCTCTTCGCTTTGAACCGCCCCACGGGGCGGTTTTCTTTTGGGCGTGCTGGCCGTGCGTTTAGGCTCAGGCCCGAGCAGCATTGCGCCCGTAGCGCGCCATCAGCGCCTTGCGCTTGGACGGTTGCAAATTCACACGCGAGATGTCGCCGTCGTAGTGCGCCAGCACCTTCTTGTCCATCAAGGCGAACCACAGCGGCGGGATGTAGGCCACCATCAGCATGGCGGCATAACCCGAGGGTAGTTGCGGGCCTTCATCGAAGTGCCGCAAGGCTTGGAAGCGCCGCGCCGGGAAGGCGTGGTGATCCGAGTGGCGCTGCAGGTGGTACAGGAACAGGTTGGTCACGATGTGGTTGCTGTTCCAGGAGTGGCGGGGCTGGCAGCGCTCGTAGCGGCCATTGGCGCCCTTCTGGCGCAGCAGGCCGTAGTGCTCCAGGTAGTTCACCACCTCCAGCAGCGAGAAGCCATAAACCGCCTGGATGATCAGGAAGGGCAGCACGGCCCAGCCCAGCCAGGCCACCACGCCCGCGAACATCAGCAGCGAGATCGCCCACGACTGCAGGTTCTGGTTGTGCACGCTCCAGGCGCCCTGGCCCTGCTTGGCCAGGCGTTCGGCCTCCAGCTCCCAGGCGGATTTGAGGCTGCCCATCACAGTGCGCGGCAGGAAGGCCCAGAAGGTCTCGCCCATGCGGGAGCTGGCCGGATCCTCGGGCGTGGCCACGTTCTTGTGGTGACCGCGGTTGTGCTCCACGTAGAAGTGGCCGTACCAGGAGGGCGCCAGCGCGATGCGGGCCAGCCACTGGTCCAGCGTGTTCTTCTTGTGGCCCAGCTCATGGCCCGTGTTGATGGCGATGCCGCTGACCAGGCCCACGCTCAAGGCCAGGCCGAGCTGGGTGTACCAGGCCGCGTCCACGTTGACGAAGAGCCAGGCGCCCCACAGCGTCACGGCCCACTGCAGCGGCACGAAGGCGAAGAGCAGCCAGCGGTAGTAGGGGTCGGCCTCCAGGGCGGCGATGGCGCTGTCGGGCGGATTCTCGCGGTCTTCACCGACGATCCAGTCCAGCAGCGGCAGCACGCCATGCACGATCAGCATGGGCAGCCACACCACCCAGTGCCATTGCAGTTGCTGGAAGATGCCCAGCGCCACCAGCCCGATGACAGGCACGGCCGGGCCCAGCAGCCACAGGTAACGTTTGTGATCCACCCAGGGTGCCTGGGCCACGCTGGCTTGTGCCATGTCTTGTACTCCTTTGTGTCGAAGGCGCGCTTGCTGCGCCCATGGGCATCAGTGTGCTCAGACAGGTGTATGAACTGAATCCCCGCAAAGCCGCCTCAGTTCAGTCAGACGCCGGGGGGCGCCCCGGAGAAACCCGCAACGGCCTGGATTCGGCGAATCTCGCTCGGGTGTCGGCGTTTCCACGATGACAAGGCGCCCACAAGCATGGCATCCTGCGGCACCATGGACCCATTGAGTCTCATCATCGACGACATGCGCTTCGACGGCGTCGTGTTCGTGGCCACCGAACTGAGCGCGCCCTGGTCCCTGCAGCTGCACACCCCCGGCCTGGCCGCTTTCCACATCCTCACCGAAGGGCAGGCCTGGCTGCTGCGCGAGGGG
>CALAKR010000434.1 GCA_937923225.1 uncultured Aquabacterium sp.
CTGGTGACAGGCGTGGTGGTGCTGGCCGGTTGCGCGCAGATGCAGATCAAGCGCCTGGCCACGCCCGATGGCAGCGAGGTGTATGAACTGCGCGGGCGCGACCCGGGCCGCCTGGCTGCGGAGGCGTCGCAGCGCTGCCCGCATGGCTACGACACGCTGCGGCAATCGCAGAAAAGCAGCATGCTCGAAAGCCCGCTCAAGCCGGCGCAGCTGTGGAACGACGCCCAGGCCTACCTGGAGGATGCCGGCTCGCAGTCCCAGTTGCTGGTGGCCTGCAAGGCGGCACCGCCTGCCACGGCCGTGACTGCACCGGTGCCCGCACCGGCTCCAGGCCCGGCGCCCGCACCGGTCTCGGCGCCGCTGCCATTGCCTGTCATCACGGACGGCAGCGCGAAGTAGAAGGGGGCACCCCGGCCGGTTTCGCTTTCGGCCCACACGCGCCCGCCGTGCTTGAGCACGATGCGCTTGACCGACGACAGCCCGATGCCGATACCCTCGAAGGCGGTGCCAGCATGCAGGCGCGAAAACGCGGCGAACAGCTTGTGCGCGTACTGCGCATCGAAGCCCACCCCGTTGTCGGTGACCCAGTAGACGCATTCGTCCTGCTCGGCCACGCCATTGATCACGATGCGTGGCGGCAGGCTCTGCCGGGAGTACTTCAGGGCGTTGGAGATCAGGTTGCTCCACACGTGCGCCAGCATGTGCCGATCGCCCTCGACGTTGGGCAGGCTGGAGATGGCCCAGTCCACATGCCGTGTGCTTTGGCCTTGCAGCACCTGCGCACCTTGTGTCTGCTCTTCGATCACCTGGCGCACCAGGGCATTCATGTCCACCTGGCCGCGTTGCAGCGGCGTGTGACCCAGGCGCGCGAAGGTCAGGAAATCCGACACCATCTGCGTCATGTGCTGGCCGATGGTCTGGATGCGCTGCAGATGCAGTCTGTCCGTGTCGTTCAGCCGGTTGCCGCTGGTCATGTCCAGCAGTTGGGCAAAGCCCAGGATCTGTGACAGCGGGGTGCGCAGGTCGTGCGACACGGAGGCGCAGAAGGCATCGAGCTCCTGGTTGGCCGAGGCCAGCTCGGTGTTGCGCTCGCCCAGCAACGCGTTGAGGCGCTGCAGTTCACGGGCGGCCTGTTCGCGCTCCTGCACCTGGCGCTCCAGCGCGATGCGCGAGGCGGCCAGCTCGATGAACACCTCCACCTTGGAGCGCAGCACGGCGGGCACGGCCGGCTTCATCAGGTAGTCGACCGCGCCGGCCGAGTAGCCCTCGAACATGGCGTCGTCGCTTTTCTCGGTGCCGGTCAGGAAGATGATGGGCGTGCTGCGCGAGCGCGGCCGGCTGCGGATCATGGCCGCGGCCTCGAAGCCGTTCATGTCGGGCATGCGCACGTCCAGCAGGATCACGGCGAAGTCGTCGTGCAGCAACTGCCGCAGCGCCTCGGTGCCCGATTGCGCCCGCACCAGCCGCTGCCCCAGGGGTTCGAGGATGGCCTCGAGTGACAGCAGGTTGGCTTCGACGTCATCGACCATCAGGATGTTGACGGTGGGTTGGTCTGGCTGGCCCATGGTGATTCCCTCGATGCAGTGCCCTCAGCGGATGCGCTGGAACAGTGGCTCCCCCCTTCCCAGCTGCCGATAATCGGCTCGGTGGGGCGAATGCCGCAGTGACTCTCCGATGCCCAGCCCCAGGTGTCCCAGCGGCGTGAGGCTCTGGTGGAGCAGTCGGTGGGCCTGCTCCTGCCCGATCTCATCGAAGTACATCGTCACGTTTCGGCAGGAAATGAACTGAAATTCATTGAACGAGCCGTCTGTGAGCAGGTTGTGCACGCTGAAAACCACGCCGTCGATCAGCGCGGGGTGAAAACGCAGCTGCCCGTCCTGCAGCTGGCAGTAGTCCAGCAGGTTGCCCTGGCCGCCGGCCTCCTGGTAGGCCCTTTCATGATCTGCAAGCTGATAGGGCTCGATCAGGCCCTGCTGGGCTTTGGCGATCACGGTGGCGCTCAGGTCGGTGGCATAGAGGCGGCAGCGCTTGTCCAGGCCCGCCTCGTGCAGCAGGATGCGGTAGCTGAAGAGCTCTTCACCGGTGGCGCAGGCGGCCACCCACAGCCGGGGGCTGGGGTAGGTGGCGAGCAGGCCGATTTGCTGGCGCACCAACTGGAAGTAGGTGGCATCGCGACACAGCGAGGTCACGTGCAGCGTCATGTCGCCCTGCAGGCGCGCCAGGCAGGCGCGGTCGGCGCGGGCCTTGTCCAGCAGGGCGGTGAGCGAGCCGGTGGCCTCCAGATCCAGGCGCGGCAACAGCCGCCGCAGCAGCGCCGAGCGCTGGTAGCGGGTGAAATCGATGCCGGTGAGCGCCGAGATGCCCTTCACGAACTCCGTCAGCTCGGCCTGCAGGGCCGGCGTCAGGGCCGAAGGCAAGGGCGTGGGCGGCGGCAGTGTCATCGTCAGCGGAGCATGGGCGGGGGAACGTCGAGAACACCACCTAGCGTGCCAGCCAGACGCGGATCATGGCGCGCAGATGGTCCATGTCCACAGGCTTGGACAGGTAATCGGAGGCACCGGCCTCCAGACAGGTGTCGCGGTCACCTGGCATGGCCTTGGCGGTCACGGCGATGATGGGCAGGGCTTCGAACTCGGGGATGGCACGGATGCGGCGGGTGGTTTCCAGGCCGTCCACGTTGGGCATCATCACGTCCATCAGCACGAGGGCGGTGTCGGGATGGGCCTGCAGCGCGGCGATGCCCTCCAGCCCGCCTTCCGCATGGTGAACGACGGCGCCGTAGACCTCCAGCGCGGCGGAGATGGCGAAGATGTTGCGAACATCGTCATCGACCACCAGCACCTTGCGGCCGGCCAGTACCGGGTCGTGCTGGCGGCTCTTGTCGATCAGCGCGCGGGTGGCGGGCGAGATCTTCGAGGGCCAGCGGCTGAGCAGCAGGGTGAGTTCGTCGATCAGGCGCTCGGGCGAACTGGCGCCCTTGACGATCAGCGCCTGGGCGTTCTTCATCAGCGACAGCTCTTCTTCACGCTCCATGTGGCGTGCGGTGTAGATGATGATGGGCGGGCACTGCTTGCCCAGCTTGTCGGCCAGCTGCTGCATCAGGGTGCCGCCGTCCATGTCGGGCAGGCCCAGGTCGATCACCACGCAGTCCAGGCGGTCGCCTTCCATGACCTTGAGGGCTTCGGCGCCTGTGCCCACGCCCTTGGCCTTGATGTCGCCATTGCCGATCAGGTCCAGGATGGCGGCGCGCTGGGTGGCGTCGTCTTCCACCACCAGCACGTTGCGCTGCGGTTGAGTGAGGCGGTCGAGCCGGTCGTTGATGGTGTCCTGCAGGGCCTGCACGGATTCCAGTGGCAACAGGGTGTACGAGGCAGCGCCCAGGCGCAGGGCCCGCTGCTTGTGCTCTAGATGGCACAGCGCGTGCACGCCGATGTGGCGGGTGCGGGCATCCTGCTTGAGCTGGCTCATGGCCGTCCAGCTTGGCGCGTCGTCGTCGGACAGATCGAGCACCACCATGGCCGGCGCGTGGGTCACGCACTGCTGCAGCAGCGCATCGGGGTTGGGCACGTGCACGGGCGAGAGCTCGCGCAGGGCGGCCAGCGAGGCCAGCGCACTGACCAGCGTCTGCTGGCGGGTGGCCACCACCAGCGCACGGCGCTCGGCATCCACGCTGTGGCCGTCCGCCGCGCCGGTCGCGCCTGCCGGGGCCGGGCGCGTGGCCGTGGCGGGGGCCGCCGGTGCGCGCGCAGGCACCACCGAGAGGCTGGGCGGCGTGACCGGCCGTGAGGCGGGCGATGTGGCCGGGGCCGTGTCGTCCGCCGCGGCCGCATCGGCCGGCGGCCGCGGCGTCACGGTGGATTCATTGGGTGGCCCGCCTTCAGGCAGCTCCAGGCTGAAGCGGCTGCCCTTGCCCGGCTCGCTGCGCACGGCCACGCTGCCGCCCAGCAGCTTGGCCAACTTCAGGCTGATGGACAGACCCAGGCCGGTGCCGCCGTACTGGCGCGAGATGCCTGAATCCCCTTGCTGGAAGGCCTCGAAGATCAGCGCCTGCTTTTCGGGCGGGATGCCGATGCCGGTGTCCACCACCGTCATGGCCACGCGCGATTCGTGCGGCGGCAGGCCGGGCACGCGCGAGATGTGCAGCGTGACGCCGCCCTGCGAGGTGAACTTGAAGGCGTTGGACAGCAGGTTCTTGAGGATCTGCCACAGCCGGCCCGGGTCGGTGTTCAGGCCGGGGCTCAGCTGCGGGTCGAGCTCGATGGTGAAATCCAGGTTCTTGGCCTGGGCCACGTGGCGGAAGCCCGATTCGGCCAGGCGCACCACCTCGGCGTAGTCCATGGGCTCGACATCGATGCGCACCTTGCCCGATTCGATGCGGGCCAGGTCCAGGATCTCGTTGATCTGCTGCAGCAGGTCGGTGCCCGATTCATGGATGGTGCGTGCGTACTGCTGCTGCTTGGGCGACAGCGGCGTGTCGGCATCCTCGGCCAGCAGCTTGGACAGGATCAGCAGGCTGTTGAGCGGGGTGCGCAGTTCGTGGCTCATGTTGGCCAGGAACTCGGATTTGAAGGCCGACGTCTCGGCCAGCTGGCGGGCCTTGAGGTCCAGCGTCTGCGTGAGTTCGCGCAGCTCCTTGTTGGCCTGGTGCTGCTCTTCGTTGGCCAGGCGCAGCTCTTCCTGCTGCTCGCGGGCCAGGCGTTCGGAGGCGCGCAACTGGTCGGTCTGCAGGGCGAGTTCTTCGTTGCTCTCCTGCAGGGCCTGGCGCTGGTGCTCCAGCGTGCGGGCCAGCTCGGTCTGGGTCTTGAGTGCGGCATCGGTGGCGCGGCGGGCTTCCAGGGTGTCGAGCACCAGGCCCAGCGCCACGTTGAAGCGCGCCAGAAAATCGCTCTGCGCCTCGTTCAGGGGCTGCAGCAGCGCCACCTCCAGCACGGCGCGCACGCGCGATTCGAACAGGATGGGTGTGACGTAAAGCTGGCGCGGTGGGGTGGAGCCCAGCGCCGAGCTGACCTTCACATAGCCCTCGGGCAGGTCCGCCACGACCAGGGGCTTGGCCTCGGCCAGGCACTGGCCCGCCAGGCCTTGCCCTTCGGTGATGCGTTCAGGAGCGCTCTGGGCGGCGAAGTGAGCGCAACGCACCAGCGAGGCCTGGCCTTGTGCATCATCCTGCCGCAGGTAGAGCACCAGAAAGGGCGCCTTGAGCACCTCGGCCAGGCGCGAGAGCGTGGCCTCGGTGATGCTGGTGAGCGAGCCACCGCCCTGGAACAGTTGGGTGAAGCCCGCCAGTTGGGACTTGACCCAGACTTCCTGCGCGGTGGCCTGCTCACGCGTTTCGATCTGCTCGACCATGCGGTTGAACACCGTGGCCACGCGGCCGATCTCGTCATGGGTGTGCGATTCGACGCGGTGGGTGTAGTCGCCGTCACCCACCCGTTGGGCGCCGGCCTCCAGGCGCTGCAGAGGGCGTGTGATGGCCCGCACCACGGCCAGGCCGATCAGGAAGACAACCGTGCAGGCAACCGCCGTGCTGATCAGCACGCCCTGGTTGCTGCGCTGCAGGGTGACAAGCTGCCTTTCGCGGCGCTCGCGCAGCAGAGTGCGTTCGACATCGGCAACGGCACTCAGGGCCTGGCGCGAGGGGTTGTCCTGGTGGCGTTCCGGGTCGAGCAGCAGGCTGTCGCGCGGCACGTCCATCGAGCCCAGCAACTCGGTGAGGTAGGTGCTGACCGCGACCTCGGCCTGGCCAACGCGGACCTGCTGTTCCGCGTTGTCGCGCGTGAGCATGCGCAACTGCTGTAGCGAGGTGGTGGCCTGGGCTGCGGCTTCGCGGGCGCGGTGGCGGAACTCGTCGCGCCCGCTCAGGCGCTGGGAGGCCACGCTGCCTTCGGTGCGTGCCAGGTGGCTTTCGACGCGATCGACTTCCTGCAGCACCTCCAGCGTGTGGATCACCCACTGGCGGTCTTCGGCGATGTCATCAAGCCGATCGTAAAAGAACCAGCCGACCGTGAGCAGCGCGAGCAGTGCCGGCAAGAAACTGAGCGCGAGCTTGGTGGCAATGGACAGCTTCATGGACCATCCCCGTCTTATTTGTGTGATCTGACCATGATAGGCCGATGTGCGGTTGTTGGGGCGCGTTTTGCACAAGGCGGGTGCGCGTGCGTGTTGCAGGCGTCACATTTGTGCGCAGCGTAGCCCCAAGGCGTCATCTTGATGCAAGCAGGGCCATGGCGGTGGGCCACCCTGCGGCGCGATCAGGCAGGCAGGCCGTGGCGCGCGCGCGCCGTGAGGCATTGCGCATCGCCCGGCATCACCTCGCGGCAGGGCGAGGGGCGGTGTTCGTAGATGGTGCAGCCGATCGGCCCGCCCACCGGGCCCTGCAGCGCGGCGCACCGGGGCTGGCGGGCGTTCGTGCCCTGCATGCACAGCAGGTGCGGGCTGAGCGGCTCGGTCAGCGCAGCAGGCACGCCGAAGGTGCCGGGGCCGTGCGCGCTCTCGGCCTCGGCCCAGTAGAACGAGACGCGGAAGCTGGCGCAGCAGGCGCCGCATTGCTGGCAATCGAAGGCCGGGTCCATGAGCGGGGAGACAAACGGGTCAGGGCGCCGATGTTACCGGGCCCGGCCTGGTGATCCCGCATCCGTGTTGTGGGCATTGCCTGACAACGCTTTGGGCCGATGCCGACGGCGCGTTTGTCGGGCCATGGGCAACATTCGCTCACAGGCCTTCGAAAGGCCGCATCGGACAACACACAGGACACCGAGAAAGGGATCACATCATGAACGCAACTCGCATCATCGGGATCGTGCTGCTGGTGGCGGGCGCCGCGGCGCTGGCCATGGGCACCTTCAGCTACACCAAGGAAACGCACAAGGGCCAGCTGGGCCCCATCGAGCTCTCGGTCGATGAGAAGCGCGACGTCAACATCCCCACCTGGGCCGGTGTGGCCGTGATCGTGGTGGGTGGCGCGCTGGTGGCGGTGGGCGGCAAGCGTCGCTGAGCTGGAGTGTTGCTGCAAGTGTTGCTGGAGGCGGGCAGGACAAGAGCGCCCTCAAGGCGCCAGCCCGCAGCCGCGCAGCACCATGGTCAGCACGTGCTGGGTGGCGCGCTGCTGATCGGCTGCGGTGAGCGGTCGCCCCTCTGACAGCACCGCGCGCATCTGCACGTCGAAATCGGCGTAGGTCTGGGTGGCGGCCCAGATCGTGAAGAACAGGTGGGTGCTGTCCACCGGGGCCATGCGGCCGGCGGCGATCCAGCCGTCGATCACGCGGGCCTTGTCCAGCACCATGGCGCGCAGCTCGGTGTGCAGGGTCTCGCCCACCACGGGGGCGCCGTGCAGCAGCTCGTTGGCGAACACGCGCGAGGCATCGGGCCGCTCGGCCGACAGCGCCATTTTCAAGCGGATGTAGCTGCCCAGCGCCTGGGCCGGATCGGCCTCGGGGGTGATCGCGTCCAGCGGCGCCAACCAGTCGTGCAGCACCGCGTCGAGCACGGCGCGGTAGAGATCGCGCTTGTTGCCGAAGTAATAGTGCAGGTTGGCCTTGGGCAGGCCAGCTTCTTCGGCGATGTCGGCCATCGTGGCGCCTTCGAAGCCGGCGCGTGCGAACACGCGCTCGGCGGCCCGAAGGATGGTGGACTGGTTGGCTTGCCGGATCTGCCCCTGGCGGGGCGTGGCGCCGTCAGGGGAGCTCTTGCGCATGGGCGCTTATTTTGCCGCGGCGTCCCACACCAGGTGGCTCATCGCGGCCTTGCCCGGATCCTTCTTGATCACGGGCGAGCTGCCGCCGGCCAGCAGCACCTTCACCGTGCGCTCATACGCGGCCGGGTCCAGGTAGCCGATCTTGGGCGTGTTGGCATTGCTGATCAGCTTGGCCACGTTCTCCATCTGGCGCTTCTGCACGGCCAGGGTGGCGCTGCCCGAGGTGTCGTTGGCCACCACGATCTTGGCGGCGCCTTCCGGGTCCTTCACGGCATCGTTCCAGCCCTTGAAGCTGGCCTTGAGGAACTTGGCCATCTTGGCCACGAAGGCCTTGTCCTTCAGGTTGGGAGCGAGCACGTACAGGCCGTCCTCCAGCGAGGCCACACCTTGGTCCTGGTAGAAGAAGGTGACCAAGTCGGTCTCCTTCATGCCCGCGTCGATCACCTGCCAGTACTCGTTGTAGATCATCGTGGAGATGCAGGCCGCCTGGTTCTGCAGCAGCGGATCCACGTTGAAGCCCTGCTTGAGGATGGTCACGTCGGTACCAGGCTTGAGGCCCAGCTTGCCCATCCAGTTCAGGAAGGGATATTCATTGCCGCCGTACCACACACCCAGGGTCTTGCCCTTGAAGTCCTTGGGGGTGGCCACGCCGCTGGCCTTCTTGCAGGTCAGCATCAGGCCGGATTTGTCGAACACCTGGGCGATGTTGACCAGCGGTACGCCGGCCTCGCGCGCGGCCAGGGCATCAGGCATCCAGTTCACGATCACGTCGGCGGACTTGCCGGCGATCACCTGGACGGGCGAGATGTCGGGGCCGCCGGGCTTGATGGTCACGTCCAGGCCGGCCTCCTTGTAGTAGCCCTTGGCCTGGGCCACGTAGTAGCCGGCGAACTGGGCCTGCGGCACCCACTTGAGCTGCAGCGTGATCTTCTCGGCGGCTTGGGCCACCGAGGCCCCCAGGCCCATGGCGCAGGCCAGGGCCAGCAGGCTCGTGCGCGCCAGCGAGGGCAGACGGGGGCGGGATGTGATCGAACGGTTCATCAAGGGACTCCTTAGGGTGTGGGGCAAGAAGACACGACAACGCCGCGCCGATGCCTGCTGCTCATCGCGCGACACGCACCGAGGGGTGCCAGAAGTTGACGCGGCGCTCCAGCGCCGCCAGCAGGGCGAACAGGATGGATCCGACCACGCTGGCCACCACGATGGCGGCCCACACCAGCGGCATGTTCAGGCGCGCGGCTTCGGTGGAGATGCGAAAGCCCAGGCCCATCGTGGGCGAGCCGAAGAACTCGGCCACGATGGCGCCGATCAAGGCCAGCGTGGCATTGACCTTGAGGGCGTTGAAGATGAAGGGCAGGGCCGCCGGCAGGCGCAGGCTCAGCAGGGTGCGCTGGTAGCCGGCCGCGTAGGCGTGCATCAGCTCGCGCTCCAGCTTGCCCGTGGCCTGCAGCCCGGCCAGCGTGCTCACCAGCGCGGGGAAGAAGGTCATCAGCGCCACCACGGCGGCCTTGGAGGGCCAGTCGAAGCCGAACCACATCACTGCGATGGGTGCCACACCCACCAGCGGTACGGTGCTGCTCAGGGACGCCACCGGCAGCAGGCCGCGCTGCAGCAGGGGCAGCCGGTCGATGGCGATGCCGGTGAGCACGCCCAGGCCGCTGCCCATCACATAGCCGATCAGCACGGCCTTGAGCACGGTCTGCACCAGATCGCCACCCAGCGTGCCGGCGTGCTCCCACAAGGCCACGGCGATGGCCGAAGGCGCGGGCAGCAACACGCGGGGCACCGCGAAGCCGGTGACCAGCAATTCCCAGAACAGCAGGGCCCAGGCACCGAACACGCCAGCCGTGATCCAGCCCGTGATCGGGCCCAGCGTGCTGGGCAGGCTCAGCCGGGCCACGCGGCGCACACCGATCACCGCCAGCAGCGCGAGCGCGGCGGTGGCCAGCCAGTAGCCGCTGCCCGGGGTGCTGACCTGGTCGGTGGGGGTGATCACCAGCAGTGCGCCGGCACCCAGCGCGGTCAGGCCGACCAGGCCCAGCGTGCCTGTTGTACTTGGCGTAGGCCGCAGTGCCCACAGTGCGGCCATCAGCAACGCACCGATGGCCACGATCTGCGTGGCCAGCAGCGAGGTGGAGGCGGCAGCGCCACCCACCTGCCACCAGCGCATCGGCGCCAGCGGGTCGGCCTCGCTCACGTCCTGCATCAGCACAGGGAAGTTGAGCGACAGCAGCAGCAGGGCGAGCGCGATCACGGCGGCCACGGCGCCGATGGCCTCCGTTTGGCGCGATGTGGTGCGGGCGCTCATGCGCGCCCTCCCGTGGCCTGGCTGCGCTTGCCCAGCGTGGCGATTTCCACACCACGCACTGCGGCGGTCAAGGCCAGCCCCAGCACGGACGCCATCAGCAGTGCCGACCAGATCTGCACCGTGTTGCCGTAGTACGAGCCCGTCAGCAGCCGGGCGCCCAGCACGGCCTGCGCGCCCGTGGGCAGCGCGGCCACGATGGCGCCGACCAGCCCGGCCGCGATGCCCACGCGCAGCGCGGGGAACAAGAAGGGCAGCGAGGCTGGCAGCCGCAGCCACCACAGTGTCTGCGCGCGGGTGGCCGCGTAGGTGTGCATCAGCTCGTTCTCGATCAACTGCGGCGCGCGCAGGCCCTGCACCATCGCCACCGTGACAGGGAAGAAGCACAGGTACATGGCGATCACGGCCTTGGGCAAGGTGCCGGTGAAGCCCAGGCTGCCCAGCACGATCAGCACGATGGGCGCAATCGCCAGCACCGGCACGGTCTGCGAGGCCACGATCCACGGCAGCAGCGCGCGCTCCAGTGTGCGCGAGTGCACGATCAGCACGGCCAGCAGCAGGCCCAGCACCGTGCCCATGGCAAAGCCCGCCAGCGTGGCCTCGGCCGTGACCTTGGTGTGGAAGATCAGGTTGCGGGGTGAATCGATGGGCCAGTCGACCAGGCTGGACCACAGGTCGCGCGCCACCTGGTGCGGCGTGGGCAGCACGGGCCGCTGCTGCGACCAGGTGGCGGCCACCAGCTCCTGCGTGGTCCAGCCGGGCTTGAGTTCGCGCTCGATCACGCCGGGCGCGTTGAGCCACACGGCCAGGGCATACCAGAGCGTCAGCCCCCCCAGCGTCACCAGCAGCACGGGGCCGGCGTCGCGCAAGGTGCGTTGCAACAGTGTGTTCATGCGCATGTGCGGCGGCCTGTGCGCTCAATGCCCGTGGCCATCGGCCAGGGCTTCGCGCACCTCGTGCGCCAGCGCGGTGAACTCGGGCGTGTCGCGCAGGGCCAGCGTGCGCTCGGCAGGCAGCGGGGATTCGATCACCTTGACGATGCGGCCCGGCCGGGGCGACATCACCACGATGCGCGTGGACAGGTACACCGCCTCGGCGATCGAGTGCGTCACGAACACCACGGTGCGCTGCTCGCGCCGCCACAGTTGCTGCAACTGCTCGTTCAGGCCATCGCGCGTGATCTCGTCGAGCGCGCCGAAGGGCTCGTCCATCATCAACAGCTTGGGCTCGAAACCCAGTGCCCGCGCGATCGACACGCGCTGCTGCATGCCGCCGGACAACTGCCACGGGTACTTCTTCTCGAAGCCCGTCAGGCCCACGCGGGCCAGTTGTTCAAGGGCAATGGCCTTGCAGGCCTCGGGCTGTTTGCCCTGGATCTGCAAAGGCAGCATCACATTGGACAGCACCGTGCGCCATGGCAGCAGGGCCGGTGCCTGGAACACATAGCCATAGGCGCGTGCCAGGCGGGCATCGTGCGGGCTCAGGCCGTTGACCAGCACCTCGCCGCTGGTGATGGGTTCCAGGTCGGCGATCACGCGCAGCAAGGTGGTCTTGCCGCAGCCTGAAGGCCCGATCAGCGAGACGAACTCGCCGGGCTGGATGTCCAGGCTCACCTCGTGCAGCGCGCGCACCGGCGCATCGGGCGCGGGGTAGATCACGCTGGCCTGGCGCACCGACACGGCCGCCCTGGACGAGGACGCGCCATGAGACACCAC
>CALAKR010000435.1 GCA_937923225.1 uncultured Aquabacterium sp.
GAGGCCGGCGTGGCCGAGCGCCTGGTCGACAAGGCCCAGTTGCTGACCTTGTCAGCCCCAGAGATGACCGTGCTGGTGGGCGGCCTGCGCGTGCTGGACACCAACACTGGCCACACCAAACACGGCGTGCTCACGCAACGCCCGGGCACGCTCAGCAACGACTTCTTCGTGAACCTGCTGGACATGAACACGGTGTGGAAGCGCACCGACGCCGACCAGAACGTGGTGGAAGGCAAGGACCGCGCAACCGGTGCCACCAAGTGGACAGCCACCGTGGCAGACCTGGTGTTCGGCTCCAACTCGCAACTGCGTGCAATCGCCGAGGTGTATGGCTCAAGCGATGCGCAGGCTGTGTTCGTGCGGGACTTCGTGGCCGCGTGGGCCCGGGTGATGGACCTGGACCGCTTCGATCTGGCCTGATCCGAGCCTGAGCCCGATACCCGATGGCGGGCGCGAAGACGGTTGATGTCTAATGGGGCCGGTCTTGACCCGGCACCCACTCAGGCATGAACCGCCTTTTCCTGTTTTTGCTGTTGATTCTGCCCAGTCATGGCGCCTGGGCCAACGAGGCTCGCACCGACCAGCTGTTCCATCAATGGCGCGCCGGACGTGAAGCGCAGGTTCAGGCTTTCGAGGCTTTCCTGCACAGCGAGAAGCTTGGCGATGTGATCCCCATGGCGCAGTTGCTGCGCACAGCCAGTGACTGGCAGCGTTGCAACGCTGAGCCTTTCGAGGTACCCCCGCCATCGAACTGGCCCGATGTGAGCGCCACCTTGCGCCTGATGGCCGAGCTGAAGCGGCGCCAGTTGCTGCCGCCGTTTGAAGTCCATTCGGCCTACCGCAACCCTGCACTGAATGAATGCGCGCAAGGGGCGGCCCAAAGCGCCCACAAGACGCATTTCGCGCTGGACATCGTCACCGTGGGTGATCAATCGGTATGGATGGCCGAGCTGTGCCGCTTCTGGCGCACCGAAGGCCAGCGCTGGAGCATGGGGCTCAGCCGCTATGCGTCCGGGCGTATCCACATTGACACCAAGCGCTATCGCACCTGGGGCAACATCGGCAAGACACCGCTGTGTGCCCAATAGGCAAACAGACCGGAGGGTTGTCACCCCCAGGCGTTGGCGTGCTGACCGAATCCCTCACGGTAAGGGCTACCCACGCAGAACCGGTGCCCGCTGGGCGCCTGCATCACCACCCACCCCTCCTTGCGGGCCACGAGCGTGGCACCCAGCCCTTCCAGCCTCGCCACCTCGGCTGGGATCGAATCTGTCTCAATGTCCAGGTGCGCGCGTGCAGGGTGATCCACCCGCTGCACGATCACCTGCATCTCGCCGGTTGGCGTCACAAGCTTGACGAAGCGGCCATCTGCTTGCAGATCCTGCGGCAACGGGTAGCCCAGCGCCGCGCTCCAGAAGCGGGCCTCGGCCACGAGGTCGTCCGTTTGGCAGTCGATGACGATGTTGCCCAGTCTGCTCTTGTGCATGGCCGCCTTTCTGCCGGGGGCGGCATGGCGATTGCCCCGGCGTTGGACCCATTGTGCGCAACAGGAGCCGTCCATGAGCAAACCAGACCTTAAACCTCTCGACCAGCAGGTCATCGTCATCACCGGCGCCTCCAGCGGCATCGGCTTGGCTACCGCATTGGCCGCAGCGCAGCAAGGCGCGAAGCTGGTGCTGGCCGCCCGCAGCGGGGCCACGCTGGACGAGATTGCCAGGGGGATCAACGAGGACGGCGGCCAGGCCATCGCCGTGCAGGCTGACGTGGGTGATCGCGCTCAGGTGGAGGCCATCGCCGCAGCAGCCATCCGCCACTTCGGCCGCATCGACACCTGGGTGAACGATGCCGGGGTGTCCATCTACGGGCGCCTGGACGAGGTCAGCGACCAGGACAGCCAGCGCCTGTTCCAGACCAACTTCTGGGGCGTGGTGCATGGCTCGCTGGTGGCCCTGCCCTATCTGAGGGCACAAGGCGGCGCTCTGATCAACATCGGCAGCGAGGCCTCGGACGCGGTGATCCCGCTGCAGGGCATGTACTCGGCCAGCAAGCATGCCGTCAAGGGCTTCAACGATGCGCTGCGCATCGAGCTGGAGGCCGACGAGGCCCCGGTGTCCGTGACACTGATCCAGCCAACCGCGGTGGACACGCCCTACCCCGAGCATGCCGGCAACTACCTGAGCCAGGAGCCCATGCTGCCCTCGCCCATGATCGAGCCCGAGAAGGTGGCCAGCGCCATCCTGGATGCCGCTACCAGCCCCACCCGCGCAGTGAAGGTCGGCGCGATGTCCGTCATCAACACGACGATGTCCAAGCTCCTGCCAGGCATGGCCGATGCGATGGCCAGGATGCAACTGGGGCGCCAGCAGCGCAACGAGGTGCCACATGCGCGAGACGGCACGCTCTATGAGGCAGGCGAAACCGGCCTGATCTATGGCCGAGGCCAGCAGAACAAAGCCGATCCGGATCGGGCAAGACAGACCAATGTGCGACCGCACGCGGTGGTCGATGGAGACTGAACGCAAGTTGGCCCAGCCCGCCACAAACGACCAAGGCAAAGAGGTATCAGGGATTCAAAACTGATATTTCGCGCAAGACCCCAAGGAATCAGCCTAAACCTTTCGCTCGGCGCTCCCACGAATTTGTGATGCCCCTTCACAATCTGGCGTCATGAGCACCGCACCGGTTCCTTTCAATGAAAGTCGGCGCTTGGCCTGTTGCGTGAGTTGTGCATTCTTGACACTCCCCCTGACCAAGCGTTCGACCTGATCACCAAACTGGCCAGCAAGGCCTTCGGCGTGCCGATTGCGCTGGTCACCCTGATCGACAAGGAACGCCAGTGGTTCAAGTCCAGGGTTGGCCTTGACGTTTCCGAGACACCTCGGGACCACGCGTTCTGCGCCTACGCGATCCTGCAACCTGAGGTGATGGTGGTGCTCGATGCGCGGCAGGACGAGCGCTTCAGGGACAAGCCCCTGGTGACGGGCTCACCGCACATCCGCTTCTACGCCGGCGCCCAGCTCACCAGCCACGAAGGGCTGAACCTGGGCACCCTGTGCCTGATCGATACCGTCCCGCACCACGACTTTGGGCCCCAGGAGCACGAAACCCTCATCACACTGGCCGCGATGGTCACGCTCAGGCTGGAATCCCTGCGCGCCATGGGCTACATGGACCAGACCATGGGCTTGCCCAACCGTGCTCGCCTGCTTGATGACCTGGACCAGTACAGCCAGGCCGGCCTCTGCGCGGCAGGCCAGCTTGCCGCCGTGGCCGTGGACCTGTGTGGCGCGGAGTACTTCAACGACACGGTCAAGGCCCTGGGCTACCGCTATGCAGACGACTACCTGCTTGCCTCCAGGGACCGCCTGGTCAGCCTGCTGCCGCCGGGCACCACGCTCTACCGCATCAGCGCCACGCGCCTGGGCTTCGTTCTGGACAGCACAGACGAAGGCCTGTTCCGTGCCACTCTGGGTGGGCGACATCCCTCACAACGCCCGCGCCACCATGGGCGCCTTGCGTCTGCCCGCCACGTTCGATGCAGCCGATGTGCTCAGAGCCTTGATCAGCGCCAGCGACGCTGCCCGCAAGGACGGCAGCCACTGGAGCTTCTACGACAGCCGTCAGCACGACAGCCAGCGCCGCGCCTACCA
>CALAKR010000436.1 GCA_937923225.1 uncultured Aquabacterium sp.
GCGTGCTGCGCCATGGCGAAGATGGCGTGCGCGTGGAAGTGGTCGGGCTCAACGGCCAGTGGGGCCTGCTGCGCTTCATCGAGGGCAAGCTGGAATCGGCCCAGGCCTACGAGACGGACGGACAGCGCATCACACGCATCCTGGTGCAGCGCAACCCCTTCAAGCTGGCCAGGCTGGCCCAGGCCCTGGGCGTGGAATGCCTGAACGCCTGAGGCGTGTCACAAAACAGTGGGGCCAAACGTATAGAGGGCATGAAAGGAAACATCATGACCCAACGCCTCAATTACATGCAGCAATCTCCCCAGCTCTTCAAGAAGCTGGTCGAGTTCAGCGCCCTGATCCACGCCAGCGGCCTGGGCGACACGATCCTGGACCTGGTCAACATCCGCGCGTCGCAGCTCAATGGCTGCGCCTTCTGCCTGGACATGCACACCAAGCAGGCGCACATGCACGGCGAGCGCGCCCTGCGCCTGCACCACATCGCCGTGTGGCACGAATCGCAACTGTTCGAACCCCGCGAGCGTGCCGCCCTGGCCTGGACAGAGGTGCTGACCCGTCTCCCCGCGCACGGCGTGCCCGATGCCGAGTACGAAGCCGCCCGCGCCCAGTTCAGCGAGAAGGAGCTGTCGGATCTGACCTTCCAGGTGATGACCATCAACGCTTGGAACCGCGCCAACGTGGCCTTCCCGACGGCGCCCGGCACCCATGACAAGGCTTTCGGCCTGGACAAGTCTGGTCTGGCCTGACACCGCTGACGCGCGCGGCGTCATACGTCAATCGACGTATTGCCGCTGTGGGCACGCGCTCACATCCTCGGGCCCATGGAGAGCCGAAGGAGACAGGCCGTGCCCCAGGACACGACACACGACACGACGGCCCGCGACGACGATGCCGTCGGCGTCGCGGTCGTGAACTACCGCATGCCCAGGCTGCGCACCCAACTCGAGGTGCTGGCCAACGCCCACAAGATCCGCCAGATGATCGAAGGCCTCAAGCTGGGCCTGCCCGGGCTGGATCTGGTGATTTTCCCGGCGTACAGCACCCATGGGCTGCTGCACGATGGCGCAGACGCCGTGCACGTGGCAAGGGGCATCCCGGGTGATGAAACCGCCGTGCTGGCCCGTGCCTGCCGCAACGCGCGGGTGTGGGGCGTGTTCTCGCTCACGGCCACGCACACGGCTGCCTGCCTGAGTCAAGCGCCTGGCAACACCTTGATCCTGATGAACGACCGGGGCGAGATTGTGCAAACCCAACAGAAGCACCAGGCCGGCCAGAACGGCAGACCCGGAGTCTGCCCAGGCCCCAAGGGCATGACGGTGATGCTCGCTCCCGACGATGGCGACGCTGCGGATGACAGCCCGGACGGCCAGCCAGAGCTGATCGTGGGCTGCCCTGGCGAGCCCGATGCCGCCCCGACGCCGCAAGCCCTGGCCCGTGCGCGCCACAGCTATGTAGCCATGGCCAATGCGGCCGGCTTCGACGGCGTGCGCTGCCACTTCGGGCGCTCGGCCGTGGTCGGCTTCGATGGCCACACGCTGGGCGAATGCGGCGAAGAGGAGTACGGCATCCAGTTCGTGCAGCTCAGCAAGCGGCTGATCCGCGAGGCGCGCGGCCTGACGCCAGGCGAAGCACTCACCAGCGAGAGCTATGGTCCTCGGTCACACCCAGCAGGTCGTGCACTGGGCGGGGATCAGCCCCCGGCGCGGGCTTGACGTAGCCACTGAAGGTGCCCACCGGCTGCACATAGCGACTGGCCACCAGGCCCAGGTTGCGGCGTTCGCCACGGGCGCCTTCGGGTTGAAAGTCGAGGTCGAGCAGACCATCGTCCGTGCGCACGCGCCACGGAGCCAAGGGATCGGCCGGGTCGAAATCGAAGCGCGCCGCCCCCAGCGGGATGAGCTGGCCATCGAGCCACAGGGCGTTCTCGTGCGCACCGAAATAGCCCGCTTGCAGATTGAAGCCCAGTCCATGGCGATGGGCACAGGCCCACTGCCAGGCGGTGCGGTGGGCCAGCAAGCCATGCGAGCTGTCCAGGCTGGCGACAGCGTCGTGCAGATCGAAGTGCTGATCACCTGAGCGGGCCCAGCCGCTCACGGCCAATACCGAGGTCTTCTGCGTGGCATGGGCCAGGCCATCGCCTGGCTGGCCGATCGGGCCCACCGCCAGCAGGAAGGGGGCGGCATCGGCCAGCGCGACAGTGCATTCAAGCTCAAGCCCCGCCACGCGCACCTGCACCGCCAGACAATCACCCGCGTCGTCATGCCGCCAGGCCAGTCGGGCCCCAGGGCCCTTGAAGTGGGCCCAGCTGTGGCCCACGGGGGCCGGCGACACCGCACCAGACAGGCCCTTGACGCCATCCTGCGACCAGTCGGCCAGCAGCCGCGCCTGAGCGCGGTCGAACAGGTAGGCAAAGGCCGTGCAGCCCCACCCCAGATCGACGATGGCCAGCCCGATGAACAGGCGCGACGAGCCGATGCCCAGGTATTGCCAGCGCTTGTGGCGCAGCATCCGCCACCAGCCGGAGCGCTGGCGGGCATCGACCAGGCCCGTCCAGTCGAGCTGCGCGATGCGGCCCTGGTAGCGCCCTGTGGCGGGCAAGCCTTCAGGCGTGAGCACACTCGCGGGTGCCTGAGGCAGCAAAGCCGCGCTCATGCCAGAGGCCCTTCGGCCCTGCCGGAATTTGCCCCGGTGCCCGCAGACGCGCGCGCCTGCTTGCGCCACTGCGCCGGCGCCAACCCGGTCCACTGCCGGAAGGCCCGGGTGAAGGCGCTTTGCTCGGAAAAACCCAGCAGCAAGGCGATCTCGGCCAGCTCCAGGCCCGGCTCACGCAGATAGGCCTCGGCCAGATGCTGCCGGGTGCCATCGAGCAGGCGCTGGAAGCCCAGGCCACGCTCGGCCAGGCGCCGTTGCAGGCTGCGAGCGCTGACGTGATGCGCTCGGGCCAGATCGGCCAGCGAAGGCCGCCCCTCGCGGATCAACACCACCAGCGTGCGGCGCCAGGCCTCGACCTCGGCCGGCACAGCCGCCACGCGGGCCAGCAGTTGCTCGGCCTGCTGGTCCATCAGCGCCAGCAAGGCAGGATCGGATTTGCGCAGCGGCAGCGCCAGCGCCTCGGGCGAGATCAGCAGCCGCGTCACCGGCTCACCGAAGCGCACCACACCGCCGAAGAAATCCTCATAAGGCCGGACATCGTCAGGCCGGGGGTTGACGAAGCTCACCTCGGCCACGGGCCAGTAGCGGCCGGTCATGTCGCGTGCCAGCTGCACCAGCGAGGCAATGGCCGTCTCATCGACCAGCGCGCCGGGCCGCCCACGCGACACACCCCATTCAATGCTGATGCCTTCAGGCACATGGCGCACCACGGCCGGGTTCACGTCATACACCGACACGTGGTAACGCTCCATGCGCAGCAGGGCATCGGCCAGCGTGGCGCAGGCCAGGGCCGCATAGCCCACCACGCCGAAGTGCCGCGGCCCGATGCCAGCAGCGATGCGCAGGCCCAAGGCCGGGCGCCCTTCCATGGCCTGCACGCGCGTCAGCATGGTCTGCCACTCGGGCAAGGGCACGAAATGTTGATCAACCGGCGGCAGTGCCCCGAGCAATCGCTCGGGGTCGATGTCCTGCGCCTGCAGGTAGTCGTACAGCAGGCGCACATAGGTCGCGGCAACGCGGGACACGGGCTCGGCCATGGGCATGAGACACAGCGGATGGGAACGGCAAGCGAACATGATGACGCGCCGCGAAGCCCCTTGCCATCGGGAGTTTTCGCGGGGGTAGGCGCTTGCGCTTGGCGCGATCTGTCAAGAAATTGACCGCACGCGTCAAGCCAATCCCGCCTGGCAGGCGCACCATGGCGGCATGGATCACACCGCCTTGCACCCCACGCTGCTGTTGAGCACCTGGCTACCCGCCAATGCCGTGCAGGCCCTGCCCGACTGGCTGGCGCACCTGGATCTGCGCGATGCCTTGCTGCTGCTGCTGTCCCCCCTGTTCATCGGGGTGGTGCTGCTGGAATGGTGGCGATTTCACAAGGCGAGAAACGCCGGGGTGTATGACCTGCGTGATTCGATGGCCAGCATGAACCTGGGCGGCGCCTACATGCTGCTGGATGTGGTGATCGTGGTGTTCGCCGTGATCCCTGCGATGGACTGGGTCTACCGCCATCGGTGGCTGACGATCGAGATCACGCCATGGACCTTCGCCGCCCTCTACCTGGGCGTGGAGTTCTGCTACTACTGGTTCCACCGCGCCAGCCACCGCATCCGCTGGTTCTGGTGCGCGCACGTGGTGCACCATGGCTCGGAGCACATGAACTTCACCACCGCCATGCGCCAGAGCTGGCTCTACAGCTTCGCGGGCAACTGGCTCTTTTACACGCCCATGGTGTGGCTGGGCTTCGAGCCGCGCTGGGTGCTGTGCGCCCTGTCCTTGAACCTGGCCTACCAGTTCTTCGTGCACACGCAGTGGGTGGGCAAGCTGCCGCGCCCCATCGAGTTCATCTTCAACACGCCCTCGCACCACCGCGCGCACCACGGCCGCAACCCGGTCTACATCGACAAGAACTATGGTGGCACGTTGATCATCTTCGACCGGCTGTTCGGCACCTTCGTGGAAGAGAACGAGCCCGTGGATTACGGCCTGGTGCGCCAGCCCAAGGGCCACAACGTGCTGTGGCTGACCCTGCACGAGTGGGTGCACATGCTGCGCGACATGGCCCGCCCCGGCCCCTGGCATCAGCGCCTCAAGCACCTGTGGGCGCCACCGGAATGGGAACGAGGGGCCCCCAGCGGGCCCGCCACGCGGGATAATCCTGCCCATGCATCCCCAAGCCCTTCTCGACCTGACCGGCGGCCTGCTGCGTGAGGTCCTCAAGCTGGACGCCCCGGCCGACAGCATCGTTTCCTACTTTTTCCGCAAGAACAAGTCG
>CALAKR010000437.1 GCA_937923225.1 uncultured Aquabacterium sp.
GCCGCATCGCTGGCCTGGTGCGGCCGTTCAGGGCGGGCGCTATTCCTACGACAACCCCGACAACATCTACCGCACCATCCCCATCGAGGGTGGTTCGCGCTACGTGCTCAAGGGGCGCCGCTTCAATGCCGGGCCCACGGATGTGACCTTCTCGCTGATCAGCAATGTCAACTCCCAGAACACCATCGCCTACCTCACGGGCAAGGACCTGGTGGTTGGTGCGGATGGGCGTTATGAAATCACCATCGATGCCGATCCGGCCAACGGGCGCATCAACCACATCCAGTCCACCAGTGCGGCCCGTCAACTGTTCGTGCGCAACAACCTGGGCGACTGGAACAGCGAAAC
Organism: uncultured Aquabacterium sp.; assembly: GCA_937923225.1. Taxonomy (GTDB): domain Bacteria; phylum Pseudomonadota; class Gammaproteobacteria; order Burkholderiales; family Burkholderiaceae_C; genus Aquabacterium. The sequence continues at coordinate 349 of CALAKR010000437.1, forward strand.
GCCCGATGCGCTGACGGTGGAGCGCCTGGGGCCACCGCCGGCCCGGGCACCGCGTGGCGATGCGGCCGTGGCCCTGGAAGCCTGGGCCAACCTGCAGGAATCCATCATCGCCTATGGGGTGGGCGCCCTGGGCATCAAGACGCACCTGAACCCGGTCAACACCCTGTCTGCGCCCAGCACGTCCAGCACCCTGGGGACGCTGGTGACGCAGACCAGTGCCTTCGGCCACTTCAAGCTGGCGAAGGATGAGGCCCTGGTGATCACGCTGCGCGCCGGCGGGGCGGGCTACTTCGTGGTGCCGGTCACCGACCCGTGGATGGTGTCGGGCGATCCGATCCGTCGTCAGACCAGCCTGAACAACAAGCAGGCCGTGGCGGAGTCCGATGGCAGCTACACCTTCGTGGTGGCGGCGCAGGACCCGGGCGTGCACAACTGGCTGGACACGGAAGGCCGCAGCGAGGGCACCATCATGGTCCGCTGGCAGGATCTGCCGGCGCAGCCCGTCGATGGTGGTCCGCAGGTGTCTGCCAGGGTGGTTCGGCTGACGGATCTGGCCGCGGCCTTGCCTGCCGACACACGCTGGACAGATGCCACCGAGCGTGCCGGCCTGCTGGCCAGGCGCGAGGCGGGCTACCTGCGCCGCACCCAACTGGGGTTCTGAGGCGGCCCAGCCGAGGCATACGTCGAATGGCGTATAGGGTTGGCCAAGGTTCAAAAGTATGATGAATTTAATTTTCATCACACATCATTGAGCCTTCCCCATGCGCCGGTTTTTTCTGGGTGGCACCTTGTCTGCCATTGTCCTTGCCATTCATGGCCTGGCCAGCGCGGACGAGTCCGAGCCCACGCTTGACAACATCGTCGTCAAGGGCGAGGCCATCCGCGACAGCCGCCACCAGCCGTACACCGTCAACCGCTTCTCGCGGGAAGAGATCCGCATCCGCCAGATCAGCCAACCTGAGCAGCTGTTCCGCGAGGTGCCGGGCATGGAGGTGCGCGGCCTGGGCTATGGCGGTGTGGCCAATTCCATGACCCTGCGCGGCTTCTCTGGCGGCGGACACGGTGGCGACATCGGTTTCGTGATCGATGGTATCCCGCTCAACGAGGCGTCCAGCCATGCCGACGGCTATGCCGACCTGAACGTGGTGATCCCGCTGGAGCTGGCGGGCATGGACATCTTCAAGGGCCCGGTGTCGGCCTTGTACGGCAACTTCAACCGCGCGGGCGTGGTGGCCCTGCGTTCGCGCAAGGGCGGTGAGTACCGCGAGATGGACGCACGCATCGGCAGCCATGGCACGGTGGATGTGCAGGGCGCCGTGGGCACGCAACTGGGCGCCATCACCTTCAATGGCGCCGCCCAGCTCTACCGCACCGATGGTTATCGCCCGCAATCGCACAGTGAGCGCACCACGGTGGCGGGGCGTGCGTCGGTGGATCTGGCGCGTGGCACGCAACTGGCCATCTCGGGCCGCGTGCACAGGGCCGAAGCCGAGGGCGCCTCGGTGATCACGCAGGCGCAGTACGACAGGCGTGGCGGCTTCTTCGACAAGGACCTCAACGTACAGAACGATGGGGCCGACAAGGACTTCTCGACCTTGCGCGCCGACCTGTCGCACACCCTGCGCAGTGACATCAAGGTGCTGGCCTTCGCCTACGCCACGCAGCAGACCTTCACCCGCCTGTTCACGCGCCTGACCAGTGCCACGACCTGGCAGCAGCGCATGGAGGATTACGACCGCGATGTGCTGGGCTACGGCGTCAGCCTCAATGGCGAGCACAAGCCCGCTGGCAAGCCGTTGCGCTGGGTGCTGGGCCTGGAGCGTTATGAAGAAGACACGCGCGTCAAGTACGCCGATGCCTTGTCCAATGGGCAGTACACCGCCGCGACCACGGCGGCCAGTGGCTCCGGTACGCTGAACCGACTGCTCAGCACCGATACCAGCTCGGTCTTCGGCCAGGCCGAGTGGGCGCTGGATCCGCTGTTTCGCCCCAGCCTGGGGCTGCGCCATGACCGCATCAGTGGCGGCTGCAAGCGCCGCGGGGTGGAGACGCGAACGGGCGCCAGCGCGCAGTGCCATGACATGTCCGACTTTTCGGTGACCACACCCAAGGCCGGCGTGCGCTCCACCTGGGTGCCCGGTTTGCTGGAGGCGCGAGCCAGCCTGTCTGAAGGTTATGCCCTGCCCAGCGATGCGGCCAAGTTCACCACCGGGCTGGATGTGAATCCCACCAAGTTCCGGCAGCATGAAATCGGATTCACGTTGACGCCAGGCGGCGACTGGCTGCTGGACCTGATCCACTTCCGCACCGACAGCCGCGATGAGGTAGCGCTGCTCGACAGCGCAACACTCACCTACGGTAACGTCGGCAAGACGCGTCGTGAGGGTGTGGAAGTCGAAGTGCGATACACCCCGGCCGGCTGGTTCGAAGCCTCGGCGGCGCTGGCTCGTGTCCGCACGAAAGTACTTGAGGCGCTGCCCGCGCAGGCCTTTCTGGAGGGCTCCGAACTGAGCGGGGTGGCGCGCGAGATGGCCACGGTTGCCGCGACCATCAAGCCTGC
>CALAKR010000438.1 GCA_937923225.1 uncultured Aquabacterium sp.
CGGTGCGCGCGTCGCATCACGGCCAGATCGGTGCTGCCCTTGGCGTAGGCGTAGGTATCCGGGAAGAACTGCCCTTCGGCGGGCAGGCTGGGCGATCCCAGCGCGGTCATGATCTGGTCATCGCTCCAGCCGCGGGTTTCGGGCTGCAGCCCGTCGGCCTGGGCCAGCTCTTGGCGCCAGCGCTTGAAAGTCCAGCCTTCGATCAGCTTCACGGTAGACAACGACTCATCGCCCTGCACCATCATCGACAGCAGGCGATCGGGCGTGACGCCTTGCGACGCCTCATAGCTGCCCGCACGGATCTGGCGCGCCTGCCCCGACCAGCGGAACCACTGGTAGAGCAGCCACGGTGATGTCTGCGCCCCGGCTTCGACCCAGCCCTGGGCCACGCCGCGGGGCGTCACGCCCTGCTCCACCGACCATTCCACGGTGGGCGCGGCCAGGGTGATGGGTTGATGCGCCCACCACCACAGCCCGCCGAACGCACCGCCCACGGCCAAGCCGGCCAGCAGCACCAGGGACAGCAGCAAGCGCACGAAGATGCCGCCCCGCTGGCGGCGCCCTCCGCTGGGCGGGAAAGAAGCTTGGGGCGCAAAGGCCCGAAAGTCATGGAAGTTCACGGCGGTGATCATAATCACCCCATGGACAAGATCACCCTGCCCGACGCGCCGACCTGGTCCGGCGTGGTCAACCTGCCCCACCTGACCTGCCTGCACGCCAATGGTCCGGAGGCCGCCAGCTTCCTGCACGGCCAACTCAGCCAGGATATCGAGAACCTGGGCGATGCCGAGGCACGCCTGGCCGCCTATTGCTCCCCCAAGGGCCGGATGCTGGGCGATGCCCTGGTGCTGCGCCCTCACCCCGAACAGATCCTGCTGGTGCTGGGAGCTGATGTGGCCCCGGCGGTGCTCAAGCGCCTGTCGATGTTCGTACTGCGGGCCAAGGCCAAGCTCAGCTCGGCCGCCCATGAGCTGACGCTGATGGGGCTGCTGGGCGAACATGCCGAACAGGCATTGGCCGGTGCCGCACCGCAAGCCGGTGCCGTGGTGCCGCATGGCGGGCCCGGCGCCAACGCCTGGGTGGTCCGACTCCCCAGCGTGAAGGGCCTGGCTCGTGCGCTGTGGATCGGCCCCGCTGCGCAGGCACCCACCGCCAGCCATGGCGATGAGGTGCCACCGCAGGCCTGGCGCTGGCTGGAAATCGCCAGTGGCGTGCCACGCATCGAGCAGGCCACGGTCGACCAGTTCGTGCCTCAGATGGTGAACTACGAGCTGGTCGGTGGCGTGAACTTCAAGAAGGGCTGCTACCCGGGTCAGGAGATCGTGGCGCGCAGCCAGTACCGCGGCACCCTCAAGCGCCGGCTGTACCTGCTGCACGTGGCCGCGCAGGCGCAGCCGGGCCAGGAGATCTTCTCTGCCGATGATCCGGGCCAGCCTGCCGGGCTGGTGGTCAATGCGGCCGAGGTGCCGGGCAGCGCGGGTGCCAGTTCGCTGTTGGCTGAGCTCAAGATCCAGTACGCCCAGAGCCCGCTGGCCTTGGGGGCAGCCGATGGCCCTGCCCTGCAGCTGGGCGAACTGCCCTACGAGGTTCTGGCGCAGGACGCCTGATGTGCGCCCTTCAGACGTGCCCGACTGTTTTCGCGCACTCTGCCACGTGATGCTGCGCCGCCGCAACACACGCGGGCGGCATCCCATCGATCCTGACGCAAGATGCCGCCCATGAGCGCTTTGTACATCTACTACCGCGTGCAGCCCGGCCGCGAGCAGGTGCTGGCCGAGGCCGTCCGCGCCATGCAGGCCCGCCTGCGTGGGGCCATGCCCGGCCTGGCCGCCTCGCTGCTGCAGCGCGTCGAGCTGAACAGTGGTCAGCCGACGCGCTCGCCCCAGCCCACGTGGATGGAGGCCTACCATTTCAACGGCCACGCCGATCAGCGTGCCTGGGCGTCTTTCCACGGCGCGCTGGCGCGTGAACTGAGCACACTGCCCGAAGGCATCGACGGGGATCGGCATGCCGAGGCGTTCAGCCCCCTGCCGGCAGCCCCCGCCGCGACATCGTCCCGCAAGGAGTGACCCATGTGTCTGGCCAGCCTCGCCCTGGACCTCAGCAGCCGCTTCCCTTTCGTCCTGGCCGGCAACCGGGATGAGTTCATGGCCCGCCCTACCGCCCGACTGGGCTGGTGGGAGGATTCGACCGGCCAGGCCATCCTCGGCGGGCGTGACCTGCAGGCTGGCGGCACCTGGATGGGCCTGACCGCCCAGGGGCGCCTGGCCGTGGTCACCAACTACCGCAACCCTCGCAAGGAAGACCGCGAAGCGCCTTCCCGGGGCGAGATCGTGCCGCTGTGGCTGCGCGGCCAGCACTCGATGGAGCGCCTGTGGCCCCAACTGGCCATGAGCGGCTACAACGGCTTCAACCTGATGGCGCTGGATTTCGCGCAGGGCGAGGCCTTCTGGGTGTCCAACACCGCCCGCTACCCCCAGCGCCTTGAAAAGGGCGTCTACGGCTTGTCCAATGGGCATTTGAACTCGCACTGGCCCAAGGTCAACCAGCTCAAGGCGCGCACCAAGGCCGCTTTGGCCGATGCCGATTCGGTGGACGAGCTGGCCAACCTGCTGTTCGAGGCCCTGGCCGACCCCACCGTGGCACCTGACGATGAACTGCCGCAGACCGGCGTGTCCATCGAATGGGAGCGCATCCTGTCGCCGGCCTTCATCCGCACGCCGGATGGCAGCTACGGCACGCGATGCTCAACGCTGGTGATCACCGAGCGCGTCAACAAGCGCCTGGTGACGCACGTGTTCGAGCGCACTTACAGCGTGGGCGCCAAGATGGCGCTGCTGCGCCGTGTCACGCTCAAGAACTGGCCGCCGCGCCACACCATGCAGGCCGAGCAACTGGCCAAGCTTGAGCAGACGCTGACCCCGGCCACGCTGCGCCAGGACGATCGCTTCGAAAGCAGCGACGTGCAGGAAGAAGACAACCACGCCCTGGCCGAGCCCGTGCAGCGCAAGACCCGGGCGCGCAGCCTGATCAAGAGCAGCCGCAGCCGCCGCCACGACTGATAAAGCTCAGCGGCGCAGATCCTGCCGCATGAGGATGTGGGGGATGTCGACCTCGTCGAAGGCGTCGCCCTCCGCGATAAAGCCCAGTGATTCGTAGAAGCGCCGCGCCGCCGTCTGTGCATGCAGGGTCACAGTGCGCACATCTTGCGCGCGAGCAGCATCCACCAGCGCCTGCAGGATCTGCCGCCCCAGGCCTGAGCCGCGCATGGAGCGCAGCACTGCCATGCGGCCGATGCGCGCCTGCCCGGCAGGCTGCCCCATGGTGATCAGACGCCCCGTGGCCAGGGCCAAGCCCGCGCCATTGAGGACCACCGCATGCAGGGCCTGAGCATCGTCCGCATCCCATTCTTCATGGGCCGGGATTTTCTGTTCGCCCACAAAGACGATTTCCCGCACGGCTTTCGCCGCGGTGCCCAGCTCGTCCCAGCGGCCCAGGCGCAGTTGCGTCACCGGTCGGCCTTCGGCCTGCGCCTGGATCTGCGAGCGCACGCTGGCCGGCACGGGATCCGGCCGGCGCGTGGCCAGCGAGGTGTGTACGTAAATGACTTCACCCGTGACCAGCAGCCGGTGATCCGACCACACCGCCCAGGCCAGCTTCATCGACGAGTTGCCGATGTGATCGCAGCGCACGCCGATGTCCAGCAGGTCATCGAGCACGGCGGGCGCGTGGTAGGCCAGCGTGTGCTGGCGGGCGTACATGTCGCCGCCATGGTGGCTCATGCCCTCCGGGTACGGCAGGCCGGCAGCACGCCAGTAGTCGGACATCGCCACGTCCAGGTAGCTCAGGTAGTGTCCGTTGAAGACCACCTTCTGTGCGTCGACCTCTTGCCAACGCACGCGCAGCCGGTGGATGAAAGGGAAATCTTCTCGTTGGGCCATGGCCTGATTGTGTGGCCAAACCCAAGGAATAAACCCGCCAGCCGTTGAAGGCATGGCGGGTTGCATCTGGCTTGAACTGAGTCAACCGGACAAGGGCTTGCAGGCCCCTGCCCTGTCAGCCCGGCATCACTTGCCGTCGCGCAGTTCGCGGCGCAGGATCTTGCCCACGGGCGATTTCGGCAGCTCGGTGCTGCGGAACTCGACGATGCGGGGGATCTTGTAGCCGGTCAGGTTCTTGCGGCAGTGCTCGATCACGCTTTCCTTGGTCAGGCTGGCGTTGCGCGGCACGATGATGACCTTCACGCGCTCGCCGGCCACGGAATCGGGCACGCCGATGGCGGCCACTTCCTTGACATCCGGGTGCATGGCAACCACGTCTTCGATCTCGTTGGGGTACACATTGAAGCCCGAGACCAGGATCATGTCCTTCTTGCGGTCCACGATCTTCAGGAAGCCCTTCTCGTCCATCACGGCGATGTCGCCGGTGGCCAGCCAGCCGTCCTTGTCGATGACATCGGCCGTGGCTTCGGGACGGTTCCAGTAGCCCTTCATGACTTGAGGGCCGCGCACGCACAGCTCGCCCGGCTCGCCGATGTTGGCCCAAGTGCCGTCATCACGGCGGCATCGCACTTCGGTGGAAGGCACGGGCACCCCGATCGAGCCGGTGAAGGTGGGCTGCTCCTTGGACAGGTCCACCGGGGCCTGCGACACGATGGGCGAGCATTCCGTCAGGCCATAGCCTTCGACGATGGAGGTGCGGGTGACTTCCTTCCAGCGCTCGGCCACGCCGCGTTGCAGCGCCATGCCCCCGGCGATCGAGAGCTTGAGCTTGGAGAAATCGAGCTTGGCGAAAGCCGGGTCATCCAGGAAAGAGGCGAACAGCGTGTTCACGCCGGTGATGCCGGAGAACTTCTCGTTCTTCAGGATCATCATCACGCGCTTGGTGTCGCGCGGGTTGGCCACAAGGATGTTGCGGCCGCCCAGGGCCATGAAGATCAGGCCGTTCACCGTCAGCGAGAAGATGTGGTACATCGGGATGAGCGTGACCACGGTCTCGGTCTCACCCGTCAACTGGCCTTCGGCGAAGGCCAGGGCCTGCTGGCAGTTGGCCAGGATGTTGCGGTGCGTGAGCATCGCGCCCTTGGCCACGCCGGTCGTGCCGCCGGTGTACTGCAGGAAGGCCAGGTCATCCGGCACCACCTTCACGGGCTTGACCGTGACCTGTGCGCCGGTCTTGAGCGCATCGCGGTACCAGGTGGCGCCAGGCAGGCTGTAGGCTGGCACCATCTTCTGCACATTGCGCAGCACGAAGTTCAGGGCCCAACCCTTGGGGTTGAACCAGCCTTCGGCCAGCAGGTCACCGATCTGCGTGAGCACGATGTGCTTGAGCTTGGTGCCGCCCTTCGCGTCTTCCAGCGTCTTCGCGAAGGTCTCCATCACGATGATGACCTCGGCGCCGGAATCGTTGAGCGTGTGGTTGAGCTCTCGCGCCGTGTACAACGGGTTCACGTTCACCACCACGGCGCCCAGGCGCAGCACGGCGAACAGGGTGACCGGGTATTGCAGCGTGTTGGGCAGCATGATCGCGACGCGATCGCCCTTCTTCACGCCGATGCTCTGCAGGTAGCCCGCAAAGGCCTTCACGCGGCGGTCGAACAGGTCGTTCG
>CALAKR010000439.1 GCA_937923225.1 uncultured Aquabacterium sp.
CAAGTCGCCACCCTTGATGGTGCCGCTGAAATTGGTGATTGTGGTTTCGTGACGGCAGTGGCCGCACCAGACGTTGGACAGCAGCCGCTTGCGGATGTCGGCAGGGATGGACTCCCAGCGCTGACGGGCGGGTTGGGTAAAAGTGGGCTGTGACTCGATGGTCATAGTTCAGCATACCCAGCGACGGGCGTCCTTCAAGAGCAGCAGCAATTGCTGCTCCCGCAGCGGCGATGCAATGAACCCGAACCGGGTGTAGAACCTCGCCGCTTCTTCATCGATGGGGTGGGTCAGCATGGCCCGAATACCGGCCTGCTCGGCAATCAGCATCGTGCGGCGAATCGCATCCTGCAGCAAACCGAAGCCGATGCCTCGCCCCTGATCCGCTACCGAGACAGCGAGCCGCGCCAGAATCACAACTGGCAATGGGTACTGCCCCATCCCCTTGCGAATGCGCTCCGGCGCCTCCAGCGTGTCGACTTGTCCCACGGTCAGACTGAAGTAGCCCGCCACGCGGCCATCGTCCTCGGCAACGACAAAGGTCTTGGCCGAGCCGCTGCCCTGCGCATGGCGGGCGTGGCGCAACAGCCAGTCATTCAACGCGGGCTTGCCGCAATCAAAACCCTCCAGCAGATGCTGCGCGGCCAGAGGCTCCGGTGCGCGCAACGTCACTTCGTGTCCCAGGGGGCCTTGCGGGCAAACAGGTCACGCAACCCCTCGTTGGCTTGTTCGGGGCGATCCAGCAGATCCATCAGGGCCTGATACTGGCTGCCCGAGACCATAAACAACCGTTGGTCCAGCAGGGTCTGCTCGGCGGCCAGGCACGCGCTGTCGAGGATGAAGTCGGTCAGCGACTTGTGGGCCACCTCGGCGGCACGGCGCAGCACCACCTCCTGTTCGGGGGTGGCGCGCAGCCCAAGTCGGGCCGAGCGGGCGGAAGGCGACGATGCGACGGCAGTCATGGCAGCACCTCTTTTGTTAGATCAATTGCCGCAATGTTAGTACAAATGACGCACGCCGTCTAGTTGCACTGGTGACCGGTCGCCTTGGTTGACGATGAACCACCGCGCGTAAGTTGTTGATTTTGCTATACCCCCATCTGCGCCTACCCGCAGGCCAAACGGAGAATAGAGACGGCTCTGGCAGAGAAAATGGCCGATTTCGGGCGTTTCGGCTGATGGCCACCCGCAGCACGGATGGCCGGAACCCCGCATGGCGCGGGGATTTCAGGCAAGAAAAAGGGCCCGGAGATTATCCGAGCCCTTCAATTTGGTGGAGCCGGGGGGAATTGAACCCCCGTCCGCAAGCCATCAACAGGTAGATCTACATGTTTAGCTGACTGATTTGGATCTCGCGGTCAACATCGCGCAGCAGCACGCTATGAAGACCACCAGTCACTTGATCTCGACCTGAACGGAGTGACCCCGCTCAGGCCCAGCCTATGTGAATAACCTCGCAGCCCTTGTCTTGCGACTCAGGCCCAGCCCATAGGCCAGCTGTTGCGAGGCTCACCGGTATTAAGCGGCGAGTGCGAACGATTCGTCGTTGGCAGTTAGTTTGTTTCCAGATGGATTTACGAGCTCACTGGTGCTCGACATGCACTATCCCGCATCCGCACCCACGTCGAAACCAAGTCGGCCCCGGGAAAAAGTACAGCCATTGTAGGGCGGATCGCCGCCTTGCGCTGGCCTTCATGGATCCATGTCGGGTCGGCAGGGTGGTTTTCACGCCTCAGCTGCGGTAGTCGGCGTTGATCGTCACGTAGTCGTGCGACAGGTCACAGGTCCACACGGTGGACGTGGCCGTGCCGCGCGACAGGCCCACGCGGATGGTGATCTCGCTTTGCTTCATCACGCGCTGGCCGTCTTCCTCGCGGTACTCGAGGCGGCGGCCGCCCTTGGTCACCACGTGCACGTCGTCCAGGTGCAGGTCGATCAGGCCCTGGTCCAGATCGTCGATGCCTGCGTAGCCCACGGCGGCCAGGATGCGGCCCAGGTTGGGGTCGCTGGCGAAGAAGGCGGTCTTGACCAGCGGCGAGTGGGCGATGGCGTAGGCGGCCAGGCGGCACTCGGCCTCGTCGCGGCCCCCTTCGACGGTGATGGTGATGAACTTGGTGGCGCCTTCGCCGTCACGCACGATGGCCTGGGCCAGCTGCACCGACACGGCCAGCACGGCTTCGCGCACGGCGCGGCCCTCGGGGCTGTCCCAGCTGGTGATCTCGGCGTGGTCGGCCTGGCGGGTGGCGATCACCACGAACGAGTCGTTGGTGGAGGTGTCGCCGTCGATGGTGATGCGGTTGAAGGAGGCGTCGGCCGCGTCCTTGGCCAGGCCCTGCAGCAGCGCGGGCGCGATCTTGGCGTCCGTGGCCACGTAGCCCAGCATGGTGGCCATGTTGGGTTTGATCATGCCGGCGCCTTTGCTGATGCCGGTGACGGTGACGGTGGCGTTGCCCACCTTGACCTGGCGCGAGGCGGCCTTGGGCAGGGTGTCGGTGGTCATGATGCCTTCTGCGGCCACGGCCCAGTTGTCGGCCTTGAGGTCGGCCAGCGCGGCGGGCAGGCCGGCCTGGATGCGGTCGATGGGCAGCGTCTCCATGATCACGCCGGTGGAGAAGGGCAGCACCTGCTCGGGCGCGATGTCCAGGTGGCGGGCCAGGGCGATGCAGGTGGTCTGCGCGCGGATCAGGCCGTCTTCGCCGGTGCCGGCGTTGGCGTTGCCGGTGTTGACCAGCAGGGCGCGGATGTCGGTGCCGCCGGCCAGGTGCTTCTGGCAGATCTGCACGGGGGCGGCGCAGAAGCGGTTCTTGGTGAACACGCCGGCCACGGCCGAGCCTTCGGCCAGGGTCACCACGGTCAGGTCACGGCGGTTGGCCTTGCGCACGCCAGCCATGGCGACACCGATTTGCACGCCGGGCACGGGGTGCAGGTCTTGGGGATTGGGGGCGGACAGGTTGACTGGCATGGGGTGGCTCGCTCTCTGGCGCGGCGTGAAGCACCGCTGGAAGCCTCGGATTGTGCCGCACCCGAATGACCTGTGCGTGGCACCGTTGCTGTGTCACATGGCCTTGAACAGATGGGCGTACATGCGGCTGACTTCCAGCGTCTCGGTGCGGCCGCGCAGGTGCACACGCAGGCGGTTGTTGGCGCGGGCGTCGCGGCTCACGCGTTCGATGGCGCGCACGTTGACGACAGCGCTGCGGTGCACCTGCCAGAAGCGGTCGGTGTCCAGGCGGGGCATCAGCTCGCGCAGGGGCGTGCGGATCAAGAGCTCGGGGCCCTGGCCGCTGGTGGCGGTGATCAGGCGCACGTACTTGTCGGCGGCTTCGAAGTACAGCACGTCATCCACCGGCACCATGACCAGGCCTTGCGAGGTCGACACCTGGATGATGCTCAGCGGTGGCTGGCCTGCAGCCGCAGGGGGCGGCGCATGGCGCAGGGCCTGCAAGGGGGGCTGGGCCGGGTCGTCCTGCTGGGCTGCGCGCAGGCGCAACTGCTGCTGCAGGCGCTCGCAGGTGCCGGCCAGGCGGCTGGCCTGCACGGGCTTGAGCACGTAGTCCACGGCGGCCTGCTCGAAGGCGGCCAGGGCGTACTCGTCGTAGGCCGTCACGAACACGGTGAGCGGCAGGGGGCGCTGCTCGGGCCAGGCGTCGGCGATGGCCTCGGCGGCGTCCAGGCCGTCACGGCCGGGCATCTTGATGTCCAGGAAGAGCACGTCGGGCTGCTCTGCCACGGCGATGGCCACGGCCTGGTCGCCATCCTGCGCCAGGGGCAGCAGGCGCAGTTCGGGCCACAGGCGGCCGAGCTGGGTGCTCAGGGCGTGCGCGAGCACGGGTTCGTCTTCCGCGATCAGGGCGGTGGCAATCATGGGTGAAGGGCGGTGGCGGAATGGGGCGGGGCTGCAGGCAGGGTGCCGTGGCGGGCCTCGTCGTCTGGCAGCGGCAACACGCTGGGCCCGAAAGGCGAGACGGATTCTGTGCTCAAGGCGGGCGAGGGCGTGGCCGGGATGCCCAGCGGCAGGCGCAGCGTGACCACCGTGCCGGCGTGTCCGATGCTGTCCTGCATGCTCAGGCTGGCGGCATCGCCATAGGCCGATTGCACACGGTCACGCACGCAGGCCAGGCCGAAGCCCGGCGGGCCTTGCCGCGCGGCCTCGGCGGCGCGCAGGCCGCGGCCGGTATCGATCACGCGCAGCACCAGGGCATCGGCTTCGATGCGGGCACGCAGGGTGAGCTGGCCGCCGGGCGGGTTGGGCTCCAGCCCGTGCTTGACGGCGTTCTCCACCAGGGGCTGCAGCAGCAGGGTGGGCACGTGGTGGCTGGCCAGCTCGGCGGGCAGGTCGAGCGTGACCTTCAGGCGCGGGCCCATGCGCACCTGCATCAGCGCCAGGTAATCATCCACGCGGGCGAACTCGGTGCTCAGCAGGTGGGTG
>CALAKR010000440.1 GCA_937923225.1 uncultured Aquabacterium sp.
TCCCCGCCGTACCGGGCCAGCAAGGCATCGTCACGCAGGCGGTCGCGGATCACCTGCGTCACATGCCGCAGCACGTCATCCCCGATCAGATGCCCATAGCGGTCATTCACCGCCTTGAAGTGGTCCAGGTCCATCATCAGCACCGCGATCTGGCTGGACTGGTACTGCTGCAGCGCCAGCATCCGCTCACCCAGCTCACGCAGCCCCCGTCTGGACAAGGCGCCCGTCAAATCATCCGACAGCGCCCGGGCCCGCAACTGCTGGCTCAAGCGCGCATTGATGGTGGAGAACGCCAGCGCCGCCACGGCCAGCGGCAGCAGCGCCACGCCGATGCCGCTCACCGGCCGCAGCCACTCGGGCCCGTGCAACCAATCAGGTGGATAAGGCCCCGGCACCGTGAAGGCGTGGTACACGACCACCAGCCAGTGCAGCGCAAAAGCCAGTGCCACCGCCATCAGGCTCAGCTCGCTCACATGGCCCCGCACGTTGTGCACGATCAGCCAGCCCTGGTCCACCGCCATCGCTACGCTCACCACCGCAAAGATGACGGCCACGCAGCGCACGTAATCGGCCTCGGGCAGCAGCGCCGCCGCCCACAGCAATACGCCCACCACCAGGGTGATGCCAGCGCCCAGATAAGGATGCGTGCGGCGCCCGTTGAGCTGCCGGAAGGCCCAGGCCATCAGGCACACACCCATGCCCGCGAAGCCGATCAGCGCCTTGGTCAGCGCCGGCACCTGCTCTTGCGGCGCGAACAGGATGATGGACATCACCGACACCGAGGCAAAGGCCCAGCGGTAGATGTTCAGGGTCTGCAGCAGGCGCGGCTGGTCGGTCTGGATGAAGCTCATCAGGCCCAGGCCCACCACGGCGCCGATGCCCGCCACCGCATAGCAAGTAAGGATGTCTACAACCAGCATGCCCGTCTTGTAAGGTTGCCGCCTGTCTGTCTTGTCAGACCCGACTATGCCTCACATCTTGCCGGCTGGTGTTGCGGCGCGCCATGCGGATTTACCGCGAGGTGAAACACGCGAGACGTTGCACCGCGCCAGGATCAGCCCAGCCAACCCCGCGCCATCCTGGCGCCCAGCGCGGCACAGGCCAGCGCCCCTACCACGTGGGCCAGGGTGTGGGCCAGCGCCAGGGGCCAGCGGCCCTTCTCCAGCAGCGCCAGCGACTCCATCGAGAACGACGAGAAAGTGGTCAGACCGCCCAAGAAGCCCGTCACCAGCAGCAGGCGCGCGGCCTCGTTGGGCTGGCGCCCGAAGACCACGTAGGCGATCCCGGCCAGAAAGCCGCCCACCACATTGACCAGCAGCGTGCCCACCGGGAAACCCACCCACAGCGGGTTGAGCCACACGGCCGCCAGCCAGCGCGCCAGGGCCCCAACGACAGCGCCGGCCGCCACATGCAACGCAAACCACAGGGACATCATGTGCCTGGCACCTCGCCCCAGCGCGCCAGTGCGGCGTCATCCTGCTCACGGGCGTCCACCCACTCGCTGCCCTGGGCCGAGACCTCCTTCTTCCAGAAGGGGGCCTGGGTTTTGAGCCAGTCCATCAGAAACTCGCAGCCCTCGAAGGCCGCGCGCCGGTGCGGCGCGCTCACGCACACCAGCACGATCTGGTCCCCCAAAGCGAGCGGGCCGACGCGGTGGATCACCCGGGCGCCACGCAGTTCGAAGCGCCGGATCGCCTCATCGACCATGGCTTCGATGGTGCGTTCGGTCATGCCGGGATAGTGCTCCAGCACGAGGCTGGGGCCCGTCGGAGCCTCGGTGCGAGCCTTGCCGTGATCGGCCAGCACGTGAGGCACGCCGCGCCATTCCCGCACCGTGCCGACGAAGCTGGCCACGGCGCCGATACCGGTATCACCCTCGCGCAGGGCCGCAACTTCCGCCCCCAGGTCGAAATCGGCCTCCTGCACGGCCACGTGGCGATGCGGTACGGCAGGACGGTTGTCGCCGGCCATGCTCACCCTCCGGTGACGGGCGGGAAGAAGGCCACCTCGGCGCCGTCGCGCAGCGCCTCGTCGTCGTCGCACATCACCTGATCGCAGGCGGCGCGCACGGCACGGTCGCCGTTGAGTGCGGCCTGGTGCCCGGGTGATCGACCGGCCAGCCAGTCGCGCAAGGCGCCCACGGTGGCCGGCGCCTCGGCGCCGAAGGACAGGTCTTCGCCGGGGCCCAGGGCCTCGCGAATCCGGGCGAAGTAGCGGACGGTGATCTTCATGACGGCTTTCTCATCAACCCTGGCTCTGCGTGCCCGAAGGTTGCAGCCATTGTGCCAAGGGCACGAAAGGCACGGTATCGCCCGGGGCCACGGTCTGGCCGGGCTGCAGGTCGATCAGGCCGCCAGCCCACGCGGCCGAGGTCAGCACGCCCGAGCCCTGGTGCGGGAACAGGCTCAGCCCCCCCTGCTCGTTCAGGCGCGCACGCAGGAACTCGCGGCGCTTGTCGGGCTTGGCCCAGCTGAAATCGGCACGCAGCGGCAGCGCCTTGGGCAGCGTCCAGGCCTCACCGGCCAGCACGCCCAGCACCGGGCGCACCAGCAGCAGGAAGGTCACGAAGCTGGCGACCGGGTTGCCTGGCAGGCCCATGTACAGAGCCCGGCTGCCGTCATCACGGTTCAGCCAGCCCAGCACGAAGGGCTTGCCGGGCTTGATGGCCAGGGCCCAGAAGTCCAGCCCGCCCTCGGCCTGCACGGCGGCGCGCAGGTGGTCTTCTTCTCCCACGGACACGCCGCCGCTGGTGATGACCAGATCATGGTGGCGGGCCGCCTCGCGCAGCGCGGCGCGGGTGGCGTCCAGGTCGTCGGGCACCACGCCCAGGTCACTGCCTTGGGCGCCGGTGGCCTGCACCAGGCCGCGCAGGGTGTGGCGGTTGCTGTTGTAGATCGCACCGGGCGGCAGGGGTTGACCGGGCATGACCAGTTCGCTGCCGGTGGTCAGCACGCCCACACGGGGGCGCTTGAACACGCTCAGGTGCTCGGCGCCCACGGAGGCGGCCACGCCCAGCGCGGCCGGGCCCAGGCGCAGGCCTGCGGACAGCACGGTCTGCCCGGCGGCGATGTCTTCACCGCGGCGGCGTATGTTCTGGCCTGGTTCGACAGGCTGTCCAAAGCTGACACGGCCGTCGTCGCCCACCGTGGCCTGCTCCTGCATCACCACGGCATCGGCGCCCTGCGGCACCGGCGCACCGGTGAAGATGCGGGCACAGGCGCCCGGCGGCAACGCGGCGCCCACCTGCCCTGCGGCAATGCGCTGGGCTTGGGGCAGCGGCGCGCCGGCTTCGGCGGCCCGCAGGGCGTAGCCGTCCATCGCGCTGTTGTCCAGCGGCGGCACGTCCACGGCAGAGGCGACATCGTGCGCCAGCACACGGCCTAGCGCATCGAAGCTGGGCACCGTCTCCTGCGGCAGACCGGCATCACCAGCCGCCTTGACGTGCTGCTCGGCCACCAGTTGCAGCCGCGACCAAGCCTCGTCCAAGGGCATCAGCGGTTTGAAAGCCATCTTCTCAGCTCACATGCGAAACCGGCGCCGTGGGCGCCGGTATGGGGATCAGTCGTTGCAGTGTTGGACGATGTAGTCCTTGACCACCTTGGCGTCCGCCGGCACCACCGTAAAGCGCTTGGGCAGCGCCTCCAGCCCATCCAGCCCAGCGATCCAGAACGGACGCGCCGGCTTCTGGCCCGTGGCCTCGACGATGGTCTCCTCGAACTTGGCGGGCAGCGCTGTCTCCAGCACGATCATGCGCACGGTCGGGTCCAGGTGATCGCGCGCCACCTTCAAGCCGTCGGCCGTGTGCGTGTCGATCATGGCACCGAAGCGCTCGAAGGTGTCGCGGATCGTGGCCAGGCGATCGGCGTGCGTGCTGGTGCCGGACACGAAACCGTAGCCCGCCACCTTGGCGAACTCGTCGGCCGACACAGTGAACAGGCCGCGCTGCTCCACCTCGTCCTTGAACAAGGCCTTGGTGCGTGCACCATCGCGGCCCAGCAGGTCGAAGATGAAGCGCTCGAAGTTCGAGGCCTTGGAGATGTCCATCGACGGCGACGAGGTTTCAAACGTCTCGGCACTGCCCCGCACGCGGTAGCTGCCGGTGCGGAAGAACTCGTCGAGCACGTTGTTCTCGTTGGTGGCCACCACCAGCTTGTCGATGGGCAGGCCCATCATGCGCGCCACATGGCCGGCGCACACATTGCCAAAGTTGCCCGACGGCACCGTGAAGCTGACCTTCTCGCCCTCGGACTTGGTGGCGTAGAAGTAACCAGCGAAGTAGTACACCACCTGGGCCAGCAGGCGCGCCCAGTTGATGGAGTTGACCGTGCCGATCTTGTACTGACGCTTGAAGGCCAGGTCGTTCGAAGCGGCCTTGACGATGTCCTGGCAATCGTCGAACACGCCTTCGACCGCCAGGTTGTGGATGTTCGGATCCTGCAGGCTGAACATCTGGGCCTGCTGGAAGGGGCTCATGCGGCCGTGCGGGCTGAGCATGAACACGCGCACACCCTTCTTGCCGCGCATGGCGTACTCGGCAGCGCTGCCCGTGTCGCCCGAGGTGGCGCCCAGGATGTTCAGCGTCTCGCCACGGCGCCCCAGCTCGTACTCGAACAGGTTGCCCAGCAATTGCATGGCCATGTCCTTGAAGGCCAGCGTGGGGCCGTTGGACAGGGCCTGCAGCGCCACGCCCGGCTCCAGCAGCTTCAACGGGGTGATCTCGTCGAAACCGTAAGTGGCCTTGGTGTAGGTCTTGGCGGCG
>CALAKR010000441.1 GCA_937923225.1 uncultured Aquabacterium sp.
ACCGTCTGCAGGAAGGGGAAGCGCCGGGCCAGGGCATCGGCCTGGGGCAGTTCGGCCAGCGCGATGCCGGGCTGTTGCAGCAGGCCCTGCACCACGGGCGATTCGGGCGCGGTCATCAGCACCATGGCATCGAGCTTTCCATCCTGCAGGGCCTGGGCGGCAGCTTCCGGGGCCATGCTGCTCACGACGACCTCGTTGGACATCATGCCGTTGGCCTCCAGCAGGCGGCTCATCAGTTCAGGCACGCCGCTGCCGGGCTGGTCCAGGTTGACGCGCAGGCCGCGCAGTTGGGTCAGTGAAGTGAGGCGGGTCTCGGCTGGTGTGGCAGGCTTCTGGGCGGTGTTGCCGCTGGTCAGCGCGGCGGGCCGGTAGAACAGCCACAACGGTTCATAGAACAGCGCGCCCAGGGACATCACGCCATGCTCGGCATCGTCGCTCATGTCGGCGCTGCCGCCGCGCACGAAAGCCACGTTGGCCTTGCCGTCACGCAGGGCCTGCAGGTTGGCGGCCGGGCCATTGGTGGTGAGCAGTTGCACGCGAATGCCGTCACGCGCCAGGGCCTGGGCATAGCGCTGGCCGAAATCGGCATAGGCGCTGCCCGCCGGGCCGGTGGCCAGCGTGACGGTACGCGGGGGTTGCGGATCCAGCCACCAGTAGGCAGCGGCCAGCAGGCCCAGGGCCAGCAGCAGCACGGGGCCGACCGAGGCGAGCATGTCGCGGATGGACAGCAGGGCCAGCAGCAGTGCTTCTCGAATTTGTCTTGTCATGGCGGATGCGAAGGTTGCGGCCCCAATCTTGCCAAATTTTGCCAAACCTCGTAATCTGTCCACATGGGCACGATGAACATTTCTTTGCCGGACAGCCTGAAATCCTTTGTGGACGAGCAGGTCAGCGAGCGCGGGTACGGCACCAGCAGCGAGTATGTGCGTGAGCTGATCCGTAAGGATCAGGACAGGCAGCAACTGCGTAACGTGCTGTTGGCCGGTGCATCTTCTGCGCCAGGCCCTGTGGCCGATGGCAGCTACTTCGATGGTTTGCGTGATCGTGTTCGTCGCGGTGGCAAGCCTCGCAGCAAGGCGTGAAAGCCAAACAGGTCATCCCGCGTGAACAGGCCAACCGGGATGTGGACGAGGCGGTTGGTTATTACTTGGGTCAGTCTGCGGATCAGGCGGCACTCGGGCTCATCGATGCCTTGGAGCAGGCCTATGCCCACATCGGGCGGCATCCGGCGACTGGTTCGCCGCGTTCTCAGCATGAACTCGGGTTGCCGGAGCTGCGTACCCGGCCTTTGAGCCGTTATCCATACCTGCTGTTTTACGTCGAGCGCCAGGATCACATCGATGTCTGGCGTGTGCTGCACAGCCAGCGAGATATTCCAGCTTGGTTGCAGGTACCAGGCAGCGGGGTATGAACCTGCGGCGATAGCTATTCTGTTATCACGGCTTAGGCATGCGGATCACCTTGGCGGGAGCCCGCGGGCCCTTGGTGTCTGGCGCGGCCTTCGCAGACTTGAGCTTGCTCAGGTAGCTTGGCGATACCTTCCACTGCTGGCCATGGCTGGTGACCACGGTGACGGTCTTCTGGTTGTACTTGACGATCATGCCGGTCAACACCTCATGCCCGGGCGGCTGAAAGCTCACCTGCTCGCCGATGCTGAAATCGAGCATGGCGGAGTGGGCGCGCATCTGGTCGAGGAACTTGAGCCGCGCAACCACCCGATTGTTCAGGTCGATCAACTGGTCGTAGGTGAGGTGGTCGATGTCCATGCTGAAGGTTGCTCGTGGATGGGGGGTGAGGCAGGATGGGCGGGCCACAGTTCCTGGTCGACGCATCGGCCTGATTGTCGCAGTGCGGGCAGCAGGGAGTCATCGGCGAACTTGCAGCCTGTGAGGCCTGGATCGGTCTGTCCTTCCTTGGCGGCGGCTGAGGGGGCATGGCTTGCGGGTCCGCCTAGCTGGTTCAGCAAGGCTGTATAGCCTGGTTGCCAGGCCTGGCAATCTGGAAAACTCTGCCGCAATTGGCTGAGAATGTGCATGCCCGAAAAGTCAAGGTCACCATAGAAGCGGACCTGGGTGGATGCCGCGCCGGT
This sequence comes from uncultured Aquabacterium sp., assembly GCA_937923225.1. Taxonomy (GTDB): domain Bacteria; phylum Pseudomonadota; class Gammaproteobacteria; order Burkholderiales; family Burkholderiaceae_C; genus Aquabacterium. Next base: position 2,090 of record CALAKR010000441.1, read on the forward strand.
CTCGACGTCGCCATACAGCCATCGGCCGAATGCATCGGTCACCTCTGGGGCTGACCCATCACGCCAATACAGTGAGGAGCCCTGGCGTGTGCGCAACCGCTTGGCCGCGCCCTTGAAGCCAGAGGCGTAGGCCAGCGCGGCTTGCGCCCAGCCGGGATGGCGGGCCTGCGCCATGCGCTCGAAGCTGACCAGGTTTTCGATGAAGATCACTTCGGTGAAGGGCGGCAGATCGCCATGCGCCGGTGGCAGGCTGACCAGCAGCTGGATGGGCACTTCAAGAAACTGCCCCTCGGCCGCGCCCAGCAGGCGCAGCAGTTCTTCACGGGTATCTAGCACCTTGCTGTGGCCCCGGAAATGCCGTGCGGACAGCTCACGCAGGTACAGGCCCTGTCCCGAAGCGCAGTCACGGGCCAGGGCGTTGAGTGTTTGCGCACAGTCGGCATGCGCCTGGTATTCGAGCCACGGCAAGGGGTTGCGCAGCAGGTAATCCAGCAGGG
>CALAKR010000442.1 GCA_937923225.1 uncultured Aquabacterium sp.
AGGCGCTTGCGCTCTTCCTTGCTGGCATGCTCGGCCAGCGCGTCGAAGGCCATCACGCGGTAGGTGAGCCAGCCCCAGATCAGCGGCGGCAGCACCAGCGCGAACGGCGGGATGAACCACAAGGGCAGCGACACGAACAGCGCCAGCAGGGCCACCACGGCCGAACCGGCCGACAAGGCCAGCGAGCCGTACCAGGTGCCGCCATGCTGGGCCTGCAGGGCTGGGAAGCGCCGTTCGGCCACCAGCTTGACGATGGCCGGCGTCATCATGGTGGCCACCACCAGCAGGCAGATCACCACCACCACGGGCACCGTCACGATCACCAGCAGCAGGGGGGCCAGCACGGCGCGGAAACCCGTGGCGCCCAGGCCATCGAGCCAATCGAGGAAGGTCTGGCTGAGCGACCAGGTGTCCAGCCACACCCGGATCTGGGCCACGGCATCCGTCCACCCCCACCAGGCCAGGCCGCCCAGGCACACCATGGTGAGCAACAAGGGCAGCACGGACAGCCAGATCACCCGGGGATGCAGGCAGTACAGCATGGCGCGCCAGGCGGCGTCCACGACGGAGGCCGGCGCCAGTTTGGCGATGTCAGGCGGTGATGTCGGTGTGGTGGCGGGCATCTTGGGGGCTTAAGGCCGTGGTCTTCAGACCTGCCAGCATACCCAAGGCTGGATGACCTGTGCCGGTGCCAGGACAGGCAGGCGGCTGCCGCCCTGCGCGGGCATGCGCCTCACCAGCGCGTCATCAACCCTTCACCACCGCCCCGCCAGGCGCTTGAGCCCCAGCCATTGCTGGGCCCAGAAGCCCTGACCGTACTCGCGCGCGCCGTGCTCGGGCAACTGGTCGCGGATGCCGGTGGGCTGCACCGGCGTGTGGAAATCGGCCGTGCGGAAGATGATGTCCCACACCGGGAACAGCACCGCGAAGTTGCAGCCACCCAGGGAGTGCGGGCCGTTGGATTCATGCCCGATGGCGATGCCATGGTGCACCCGGTGAAAGCGCGGCCCCACCACCAGGCGTTGCAGCCAGGGGCCGAAGCTCATGCGCACATTGGCGTGCGACAGGCTTTCGATCAGCTGCGTCAAGGCCACCACCGCGATGAACTGCCCCGGCGGCACGCCGATGGCCCGGGCCACCAACACGATGATCAGGTCGCGCAGCAGATCATCGACCACGTGGTTGCGGTTGTCGCTCCACATGGTCATCTGGCGCTGGCTGTGGTGCAGCGCATGCAGCGCCCACCAGCGGTTCAGCCCATGCTGGCCGCGGTGGATCCAGTAATCAACGAAATCGAACACCACCAGATAGAGCACAAAGCCCAGCCAGGCCGTGTCCGTGATGCCGGGCCAAAGCGGCGCCACCAGTGCGTCGAGCTGGATGCCACTCACGCCCTGCACGCTGGCCCAGCCGAAGACGCCATCGATCACGGGCTCGATCGAGAAGAACAGCGCCACGCGGAACAAGCCCAGGCGGTGCAGCAAGGTATAGAGGATGTCGACCCGCACGGCGCGTCGGTCGGTCACGGCCTCGACGGGCCGCCAGCGCTGCAGGGGCAAAAAGATCAGCAGCATCACCAGCAACTGGATAAGGCCCACCAGCAACCAGCCAGTCGCGTCGAACGCGTCTTCGAGCAGGTTGCCCCAGCCCATGGCGAACAGCACGGGCTGCACCACGTGCTCGAACAAGGCTTGCTGCGCCAACCCGAACTGGTCGGACAGCCACGCCATCCAGGTGTCCCACATGCCTGCTGATCTCCTTGCTGCGGCCTCAGGGGGCCTTGCCAACGGTACGGTAGTCGGGGTGGTCGCGCAGGGTGGCGAAGCACAGGCCCTTGGCCTTGAGCCCGACGATCAGCGGTTCGAGCACGGCCGGCGCCCAAGGTTCCTGGCGCGACCAGATGCCCAGATGCGCCAGCAGGATGTCGCCCTCGCGGACCTGGGCCAGGGCCTGGCGCAGGAGGCGGTCATTGGGGTAGCGGTCGCTGGGCAGTTCATCACCCAGAAAGCCTGCGGATGTCCAGGGCACATGGTGCCATCCGCACGCGCTCGCGGCGGCCAGCAGCTTGGGCGAGATCTTGCCGCCCGGGGCGCGGAACAGTGCCCGCATGGGCTGGCCGGTCATGGCTTCGAAGCGGCGGGCGCTGCGGCTGAGTTCTTCGCAGTACTGCGCGGCCGTCAGGTTGACCGATTGGCCATTGCGGGGGCCGGCCGTCGGGCGGAAGGTGAAGCCCTGCGGCGTGTCCTTGCGCCACACCAGATGGTCCCAGGTGTGGGAGCCAAAGTCATGCCCTCGGGCGGCCATGGCCTTCCACCAGGGGGCCCAGTGATCGTCCAGGCTGGCACCCGCCGGGCGATCGCCTACGGGCTGGGTACGCTCATTGGCCAGAAAGAAGGTGACAGGCACCCGGTGGCGCTGCAGCACCTCGGCCACCAGCGGCGCCACACCCATGTGGCCAGTGTCGAAGGTAAGGTAGACGGGCCGCTTGCAGGCGGCGGCGGGTGTCTCGGCGGTCGCTGGTGCGCCAGGAGCCGCCATCGAGGGCGCGCTGACCAGCACCAGGGCAGCCAGCAGCACCCGCTTCAGGGCCTCAGCGCGGCGCATGGTCCAGTGTCCAGACCCCGTGGGGGGATCGGCCCACCTTGACCTGGCGAACCACCTTGCCCTGCACAGTGTCGATGAAGGTGAGGCGGCGCGCCCAGCGCGAGGTGGTCAGGATGGTCTTGCCGTCGGCCATCATCTCCATGCAGTCGGGGCCGCCCGGTGCCGGGTAGTTGGCCACCACGGCCAGCGTCTGCAGATCGATGCGGCTGATGGTGTTGGCCACGCGGTTGCTCACCAGCACATGCCGGCGGTCACCCCAGGCGCGGAAGGCGTGAGCGCCCTCCCCCGTCTCGATGCGCTTGACCAGCACGGGCTTGGGGCCACGCACGTCATAGACCTCGACGAACTTGTCGCCCGTCAGGCCGAGCAGCAGGAAGCGGTCGTCGTAGCTCAGGAAGACATCGGCCGGCATCTTGCCCGTGGGCACCTTCCAGCGCGGCGTCTGCGTCAGCAGATCGATGGAGATCAGCTCGTCGCTGTCCTGCATCGACACATAGGCCACCGTGCTGCGGCTGTCGATGGTGATGTGGCTGGGCGTCTTGCCGGTGGCGATGCGCTTGGCCAGGGTGAGGCTCAGCCCGGTGGGCTGCCCGTAGGACACGCGGTAGATGTCGACGTGGTCCAGCCGGTTGGCCGCCGTGATGAACCACTTCATGTCCGGCGAGAAGCGCAGGTGGTAGGGATCCAGGATGCCGGTGAGCACCTTCTGGACATCGCCGGTGCGCGGATCGAGCAGCGTGATCGTGTCGCTCATGGCGTTGGCCACCAGCAGCGACGTCTCGTCAGGCGTGAGGTACAGGTGATGCGGCTCCTTGCCCGTGGGCACCCGCCTGACCTCCTTGAAGGTGACCGGATCGATCACACTCACATTGGCATCGAGCGAATTGAGCACGAAGATCGGCGGCTTGGCGGCCTTGGCCAGCGGCCCGACCGGCGCCGAAGCGCCTTGGGCCCAGGCGGTGGACAAGGGCCAGGCCGAGGCGGCCACGCCCGACAGCGCCCAATGCGCGCCGGACAACAGGAAGGACCGGCGCACGGGCGCCTTGGGAAAGCCACGAGAAGTCAATTGGATCACCTGCGATGAACCGCGCAGTGTACGCGGCACGTCGGCCACGGCAGCCGACCCAGGTCAAACGCACGACCTGGGATTTGTGCCGACAGACAAGCGCCCGGATTTGCCCTGGATCAGTCGCTGTCGCCGCCGCCGATGATGCCGCCCAGGATGCCCGCGCCGGCCACGCCGGGCAGCAGCGAGCCCTCGCCGCGCCCGCCGCCGCCCGTCTGGGGCGCCGCCGCGAAGATGCGCGAAGCCAGGCGCGAGAAGGGCAGGCTCTGCAGCCAGATCGTGCCGGGGCCGGTCAGGCGCGCCAGGAAGATGCCCTCGCCGCCGAACAGCGCCGTCTTGATCTTGCCCACGTACTGGATGTCGAAATCCACGCCCGGGGTATAGGCCACCACGCAGCCGGTGTCGATCAGCAGGCTCTCGCCCGCCTTCAGGTCACGTCGCAGCAGGGTGCCACCGGCGTGGACGAAGGCCAGGCCATCGCCGTCGAGCTTCTGCATGATGAAGCCCTCGCCGCCGAAGAAGCCCACCCCCAGCTTGCGCTGGAAACCGATGCCCAGCGACACGCCCCGCGCGGCGCACAGGAAGGAATCCTTCTGGCACAGCAGGCTGCCGCCCAGTTGGGCCAGGTCCATCGGGATGATCTTGCCCGGGTAGGGTGCGGCGAACGCCACGCGTTTCTTGCCGGTGCCCTGGTTGGTGTAGACGGTGGTGAACAGCGATTCACCCGTGATCAGCCGCTTGCCCGCCCCCAGCAATTTGCCGAAGAAGCCGCCCTGCTGCTGCGAGCCATCGCCGAACACCGTGTCCATCTCGATGCCGCTGTCCATGTACATCATGCTGCCGGCCTCGCCGATGGCGGCTTCGCCCGGATCGAGCTCGACCTCCACGAACTGCATCTCGCTGCCCTTGATTTCGTAGTCGACGACGTCCATTGCCATGATGTGCATGCTCCAAAAAACAACAGGTTTGATCTGCCCTGGCCCCGGGATAATCGCCAAACCACTGCGGTGCGATCAGGGGCACAGTGACTGTTGTCCGGATTGTGCTCGACTTCGCCCCTCACTTTTCGACCACCACGCCCAAGCCCATGGCCGTTCTGGAGAACCTGCACGCCCCCACCCTGTTCTTCACCACCATCGTGGTGATGGCCACGGCCGCGAGCATCATGACCTACGTGGGCCTGACGCAGCGCACCTACCGGGGCTTCTGGTGGTGGGTGTGGGCGCAGTGGCTGAACCTGGCCGGCGCCGTCTGCACACTGTACCGGCACGAGCACCCGGCCATGTTCGCCCTGTCCGTGCTGCTGGCCTTGCAGTGGCCGATCACCATGCTGGTCGGTCTACGGCGCTTCTACGTGCGCTCGGAGCTGCCTGTGCCGCCCTGGGGGGATCAGGTGGTGCTGGTCGGCGGCTTCCTGTGGTGGCTGCTGGTGTGGTCGCACGCCCCGGATGACGCCGGCGGCCGGGTGGCCTCGTTCACGATGTCCAGCATCGCCGGTTACGCCTATGCCTCGTGGATGGTGTGGTCCATCCGTGAGTGGCGAGACAGCCCGCACCTCAAGGCCTTCCTGCTCTTCATGGTGCTGGGCGTGGGGGTGCAGATCCCCCGGTTGATCGAAGGCCTGCGCCTGTGGGGGCACCCCGTGGCCGACACCAGCACCTTCGTGCAGCAGCCCTTCCTGAGCCTGACGCTCACGGTGGCCGTGATCTTCGCCGTCTACATGGGCCTGCTGCTGACCTACGAGCGCACCGAGCAGGACCTGCGCGAATCCCAGCGCCAGCTGCGCCTGATGGTCGATTTCGACATGCTCACGCAGCTGCCCAACCGCCGCCACTTCCAGGAGATGGCGCAGCAGACGGTGCGCCTGTCGCCCCCGGGCGCCTGCGCGCTGATGCTGTTCGACATCGACGGCTTCAAGCACCTCAACGAGGTGCACGGCCATGCGGCCGGCGACACGGCCTTGCGCATGGTCTCCGGCGTGGCGCGCGCCATGCTGCGCGGCCGCGACCTGGTCGGCCGCCTGGGCGGTGACCAGTTCATC
>CALAKR010000443.1 GCA_937923225.1 uncultured Aquabacterium sp.
GGCCGCCGGCGATCAACAGCATCGAGGCAGCCGCCCTCACCTGAGCCTCAGAACGAGCCGAAGGCGCCGCCGGTGCTGCTGGTGGTGGCACCGCCACCGCCCTCTTCGCCCAGGGCCAGTGTGGTGTAGATCGGGCCTTCCTCGCCCAGGGCCTTGGTGGTCACGCCACCGCCTTCTTCACCCAGGGCCAGGGTGGTGACGACGCCGCCGCCTTCCTCGCCGACAGCGAGGGTGGTGACGGGCGGGCGGATGCGCGCACCGCCCACGTGTTCTGCCTGGGACTTGTCGAGTTCCTGCATGGTGTCTTCTCCGGTTGAAGGATGGATGGCCGGCCTCTCAGCGGGTTCGGTTGCCGGTCCAGCAACGAGGCTAGGCAGGGCGGCGGCCAGCGTCAACCCAGGCCCCCCTAGATCCTGGGACAAGAGGATGCAACAGTCGTGGAGAGGCGTTACAGGGCTGGCCTTGGCGGACACACCAGCGCCCAATCCGTGTCAGAGCCGGCCGATGCAACGCGGCGAGCCGCAGCGGCACACCAGCTTGCCCCCGTGGTGGGTGGGGCCGTAGCGCGCGGTGAGCTCTTCGCCGGGCTGGATGTCGCGCAGCGCGTAGAAGGCCACGCGGCCCTGCTGCACCTTGAGCACGGTGTTGGGCTCGCAGGCATGGTTGGCGTGGCGCAGCACGTCGGTGCCTGCGGTGGCGTCCAGCGTGCGGCGCTCGGACAGGGCGATCATGTAGATGCGGCCGCCCTCACGGGCTGCGGCGCGGGCGCGGGCATAGGCCTCGGTGGTGGGGATGGATTCGCCACGGATCTCGCCGATCTTGCGGCGTGCGGGGATGAACTCGGCCGCGAAGGCGCCCAGGCCGTCGATGGCGCTGGGGGCGGCGATGACAGCGTACTTTTGCGGATCGGCCGGTGTGCCGCGCGGGCGGGGGGCGGGCGGCGAATCGGCGATCGATGTGGGGTCAGAAGGGCGCAGCGTCGGCATGACCTGGAGTATCGCCGCCCATCGATCAGGAAAGCGCCACCTGCCCCAAGCTCTGCAAGGCCACCTTCATGTGTTCGGCAAAGGCATGCGCGATCACCGGCAGTTGCCGCCCGCGCAGGCCGGCCAGCACCAGCCGCCCATGCGGGAAGTTGCGGTCCTCCAGCGGCCGGGCCACCAGCTCGCCGCCATCCTCTACCGTGCCGATGGCGATCTGGAAGGACACCGCCTGGCCGTGGTACAGGCAGCCGCGCAGGAACTCGAAGGAGTTGCTTTCGACCACCGGGCGCAGCTTGACGGAGCTGCGCACCAGGAAGCGCTCCAGCAGTTGGCGCCCCCCGATGTCGCGGTTGGGCAGTACCAGCGGGTAGTCCGCACAATCACGCACGCGCACGCTGGGCCGGGCGGCCAGCGGGTGGTCGCGGTGCATCACGGCCACCAGGCGCTGCTCGAACTCAGCCAGCACCTCGATGTCGGCCTCGGGCGCAAGGTTGAACACCAGGGCCAGGTCGGCCTCGAAAGCACGCAGGGCGTCCAGCGCCTGCAGGTGGTCACCGATGCGCACCTGGTGCACGGCCAGGGGGTGCGCCTCGCGGAAGCTCGCCACCACCCCGGGCAGGAAGACGGGCGCCAGGGCCTGGCTGGCCACCAGGCTGACCCGCCCGCGCCGCAGGCCCCTCAACTCCTCGATCTGCGAGCGCACTTCATCCAGCTCGGCCGTGCGGCCGCGGATGTAGCGCACGAACAGCTCACCCGCGGCCGTCAGGCGCATGCCGCGTGGCAAGCGCTCGAAGATGGGCGTGCCCAGCTCGTCCTCCAGATCGAGGATGCGGCGGTTGACGGCGGAAGGCGCCACGTGCAGCCGTTCGGCCGCCTGGCGGATGGAGCCGGCGCGCGCGACCTCGTCGACGTAGCGCAGGAATCGAAGGTGGTTCATGCAGACAGCAGCGAGCAGTTTCGATGCCATGGCACGCACGGCCATCGTTGCCGCAACAGCAACAGCACAAGCCGCCATGCACACAAAAAGGCAACGGCGGTGCACCACGATCAGTCCGTGCCGACACCGAAATGAACCAAATTGGGGCATGGCATCGCGCGGCCCCTTCCGGCTGGCGTGGCAGTTCCGGACAAGCCGGGGTCATGCTCCAGGGGATCTCTGCCCGCGCCCGCAAAGGGCCCTGAGCAGCTCAACGGCCCGCAGGCCCAGTGAACACAGGGCCTGCCGCTGACCGTTGCCCTTTCGGCAACGCAGAACGCCCGAAAAAGCATGACTTAAGCACGCCTTGGAGCCCGCATCCGGCACGGCCAATGCAATACCCCGTTCATCGACGATGACGGAGCTTTACCCGTGTCCCTGACCCTCACCTCTGCGCAAGCAGCCCAGCCCACGCTGCCCACCGCCTCCCGGCGCGCCACCCTGCGCCGCTTCGCGGCCGCCACCGCCCTGGCCCTGCTGGGCGCCACCGCCGCCCAGGCACAGACCACCCCCATCAAGTTCGTGCTCGACTGGAAGCTGCAGGGCGTGCACAGCTGGTACTACCTGGCGCAGGAGCGCGGCTACTTCGCCCAGGAAAAGATCGACCTGCAGATCGACACCGGCGACGGCTCGGCCAACACGGTGACCAAGGTGATGGCCGGCAGCTACCAGGCCGGCTTCGGCGACATCAACGCCATCATCCAGAACGCCGCCACGCGCCCGGCCGGCACGGTGCCGGTGATGGTCTACATGATCTACAACCGCGCGCCCTTCGCGATCATGACCAAGGCGGGCAGCCCCATC
>CALAKR010000444.1 GCA_937923225.1 uncultured Aquabacterium sp.
GCCGCCAGGAACAACCAGGCGGCGTACATGGCGCCGTCAACGAGGACGGCATAAAAAAGCGACATGCGCGTTCTCCAGCACACCCGGCAGGGCAGCACATGCCGCCCCGCCCAGGTCTATGCGTTTACTTCTTCAGGCCGCCCTTGATCCAGTCGATGGACTTCACGCCTTCAGGCGGGTTCACATCTTCCGGGGCGTAGCGCTTGACGTTGGTCATCGTGATCTTGCCGCCCACGTTCTTGACCACACCGAAGGCGGTGCCCTGCACGGCCTGGTGGCCCTTGCCCAGGGCCATCTTCACTTCGCCACCAGGGCCGGTGAAGCTCAGGCCTTCAAACGCTGCGACCACCTGGTCGGTGTTCGGGGCCTTGCCGCCGTTGGCCTGCAGGGCCTTCTCATACGCGGCCTTCAGACCCAGCAGGGCCTGCGCCATCTTGTACGAGGGATAGCTGGGATCCGCGCTGAACTTGGCCTGGTACGAGGTGCGCAGCCAGGTGTTGATCGGGCTCTGCGGGGCAAACACCCCGTAGGGGCCACGGGCACCCAGGATCACGCCATCAGGCAGGCGCACCTTGCCGTGCGTGGCGGTTTCACCGGCGGTCAGCACCGTCAGAGAGCGCTTGAACAGGTTGCGCGGGCCGGCCTGCACCACCAGGCCTTCGAGGTCACCGCCCCAGAAGCTGGAGTGCAGCACGTCGGGCTTGGCGGCCAGCAGGCTGGAGATTTCGGCGTTGTACTGGCCGGCGCCCAGCTTGGGCATCTGCGATGTCTTGGCTTCGGCTGTGGGCTTGAGCACCTTCAGCGTGCCTTCGAAGTCGGCCCAGGCATCCTGGCCCCAGGCGTAGTTCTGGTTGATGCCGGCGTAGGTCTTCAGGTCCTTCTTGAACTCGGCAACAAAGCGGGCAGCGCCCACGTTGTCCATCGTGGCGTGCGGCACGGGGCGGAACACGTACTTGTAGCTGGCGTCTTCGAACACGCGGGGCGTGCCGCAGTCGAAGAAGGCGGTCAGCTTGCCCAGTTGCTCGGCCACCGGCGCGATGGCCAGGCAGTTGCCGGACGATGTGTAGCCCACCACGAAATCAACGCCCTGGTTGACCAGGTTGCGGTACTCGCTGACCTGCTTGCTGGTGGCACCGGCCTCGTCGATGTAGACCAGTTCCAGCGGCGCGCCACCGAAGCCCTTGGTGGCGTACGGTGCGGGCACCTTGCCAGCGTTCAGTTGCTCGGCCGTCAGTTCGGCGGCGTTCTTGGCGGGCACGCCGAAGGGGCCTGCGGCGGCGCCGGACATGAAGGTCACGATGCCGATCTTCAGGGGCTTGGTCTGGGCCATGGCGCTGCCGGCGCTCAGGGCAAAGGCCACGGAACATGCGGCCGAGACGAGGGTGCGGGGGGCGAGGATGGTGCTCATCACATCTCCTGTTGTGGAACTGCTGGGATGGCCGGCGTGCATGCCGGCGTGGGTGATCGCCCCGGGCTTGTGGCCCGGGGGATCGGAACTGGCGTCAGACTTGAAACGCCAGGTACTTCACTTCGAGGTATTCGTCGATGCCCAGGTGCGAGCCTTCACGGCCCAGACCCGATTGCTTCACGCCCCCGAAGGGGCCGACCTCGTTGGAGATCAGGCCGGTGTTGACACCGACCATGCCGACCTCCAATGCCTCGGCGGTGCGCCAGGCGCGTGACAGGTTCTGCGAATAGAGATAAGCGGCCAGGCCGAACTCGGTGGCGTTGGCCAGCGCGATGGCGTCTTCATCACGCTCGAAGCGGAACAGCGGCGCCACGGGGCCGAAGATCTCTTCGCGGGCCACGCGCATGTCGGGCGTGGTGTCGGCCAGCACGGTGGGCTGGTAGTAGGTGCCGCCCAGAGCGTGATCCTGGCCGCCGGTCACCACACGGGCCCCCTTGCCCAGGGCATCGGCCACCAGCTCGTGCACCTTGTCCAGCGCGGGCTGGTCGATCAGCGGGCCCAGGGCCACGGCGTCCAGGCCATTGCCGACCTTGAGCTCGGCGGCCTTGGCGGCCAGCTTCTCGGCGAAGCGGTCGTAGATGCCGGTCTGCACGTAGAAGCGGTTGGCGCACACGCAGGTCTGGCCGGCGTTGCGGTACTTGGAGATCATCGCGCCTTCGACGGCGGCGTCCAGGTCAGCGTCGTCGAACACGATGAAGGGCGCATTGCCACCCAGCTCCAGCGACAGGCGCTTGACGGTGGGCGCGGACTGCGCCATCAGGATGCGGCCGACTTCGGTGGAGCCGGTGAAGGACAGCTTGCGCACCACGGGGCTGGCCGTGAGTACGCCGCCCATCGTGCGGGCGTCAGAAGTGGTCAACACCTGGAACACGGCGCCGGGGATGCCGGCGCGCACGGCCAGCTCGGCCAGCGCCAAGGCCGACAGCGGTGTCTGCTCGGCGGGCTTGACGATCATGGCGCAGCCGGCGGCCAGGGCCGGGCCGACCTTGCGGGTGATCATGGCCGCGGGGAAGTTCCACGGCGTGATGGCCGCGCACACGCCCACGGGCTGACGAAGCACGGCGATGCGCTTGTCAGCCTGCGGGTGGGCCAGCACTTCGCCAGACACGCGCTTGGCTTCTTCAGCGAACCACTCGATGAAGCTGGCGGCATAGATCACCTCGCCCTTGGCCTCGGCCAGAGGCTTGCCCTGCTCGCGGGTCATGATCATGGCCAGGTCGTCGGCGTGCTGGACCATCAACTCGAACCAGCGGCGCAGCGGCGCGGCGCGCTCCTTGCCCGACAGCTTGGCCCAGGCCTTCTGGCCGGCTTCGGCGACGCGGATGGCGCGTTCGGTTTCAGCGGCACCCAAGTCAGGCACCGAGGCCAGGCGCTCACCCGTGGCGGGATCGAGCACATCGAAGGCAGCGCCGGCATCGGCGGACACCCATTGGCCATCGAGGAAGGCGTGCTGCTTGAGCAGCGTGGAATCGGCGAGTTTCATACGGAGTCCAGGAATGTGCGCGTGCTCGGGTTTCTCCTGACTCGCGCCTATTGTTCAATAGGTTGAACCGTGTTCAACTAACGGAATGAATCGTAGCCCCCGGGATTCGGGGATGCGACTGGGGTTTGCCCCTATCTCCGTGCCATCCTTGAGCCCCCGCCCTGCTCTTTTTCACGATGCCAAAAACCAAGACAGACACCGCCGCACAGGCGCCCGAAGCGAAAAGCACCTCCCCGGCGGTGGGGCGAGCCGTGCGCATCCTCGACCTGGTGGCCCGCAGCGCGCGGCCGCTGTCACCTGCCGATCTGGCCCGCGAGACGGGCCTGCCCAAAAGCTCGCTGCACGGTCTGTGCGACACGCTGATCCAGCTGCGCCTGCTGCAGCGCACGGGCACCGGCGCACTGGCCATGGGCCCGCACGTGATGACCTGGGCCAACGCCTTCCTGGCGCACACGAACATCCTCCAGGAGTTCTATGTAGCCTGGCAGGAGAGCGGGCTCTTCACGCAGGAGACGATCACGCTGTCAGTGCTCGATGGGCGCGACGTGGTCTACATTGCCTGCCAGAACGGCAGCCGCCCGCTGGACGTGACCTTCCGCAACGGCATGCGCCTGCCCGCGCCCTACACCGCCACCGGCAAGGCCATGCTCAGCACTCTGCCTGACGATGAAGTGCGCATGCTGCTGCTCGATGCGCCCTGGCCGACACCGCTCACACGGCGCAGCGTGGGCAGCCTCGACGCCCTGCTGCCCGAGCTCACGCACTGTCGGCGCGAAGGCTATTCGCTGGACGATGCCCAGGTGCGCGAAGGCATGCACTGCTTCGGCGCGGCGGTGTTCGATGCCACCAGCCAGCAGCGTGCGGTTGCTGGCGTGGCGGTGAGCTTCCTGGAGGTCGATCTGGATTCGCCGGCCCGCGTGTCCAAGATCGGGCAGGACATCCGGGCCCTGGCGGATCAGCTGTCAGCGCGGCTGGGCGCGCCGGTGCACCCCGAGCGGCGCGATATGGCCTGAGGCCGACATGCGCCCTGGTGGCCAGGCTCAGGTCGGCTCGGCCACCTCGATGCGGTCACGCCCGGCATTCTTGGCGCGGTACATGGCGCGGTCGGCCCGGCTCAGCAACTGGTCCAGGCCCACGCCGTGGCTGCGCACATCCGCCAGCCCAATGCTCACGGTGATGCGCAGGGGCTCCTGCCCTTCGCCCAGATCCACCAAGGTGGTCGACACGGTCTCGCGCAGCCGCTCGGCAAAGCGCAGGCCGTCTTCACGCTCGCAGTGGCTGAGCAGCACCACAAACTCCTCACCCCCGATGCGCGCAGCGATGTCGCCCTGGCGAACGCTGTGCTTGAGCACCTCGGTGAGCGCCACCAGCGCCCGATCGCCCGCCGCATGCCCGCGGGTGTCGTTGATGCGCTTGAAGTGGTCCACGTCCAGCAGCAGCAGGACCAGGCCGTAACCATGGCGGCGTGCGCGCGCCAGCTCGGCCTCGGCCGCCTCGAAGAAGGCTCGACGGTTGGGCAAGGTGGTCAGGAAGTCGGTGCTCGATTGCACGCGCAGCCGCTCGATCAGCTTGTCGCGCTCGGCCTCCAGTGCCGTGCGTTCCTGATGCTGTGCCTGCAGGGCAGCGATGCCATCGAACACCGCGGAGATCTCGTCGCCCGGCACCGGGGCCGTCAAGGGCACACAGCGGTTATCGCGCATGGCATCGAGCGCCTCGCTGGCCCGGCCCAGGGGCTTGATCACCCGGCGGCGCACCAGGAACAGGCCCAGGACGATCAGCGCGATGTGCAGGCCAGTCATGCCCAGTATCACAGCCATCGTGCGGCGTTGCTCTGCCCGCATGGCCTCGCCGCGCGCACGTCCCTCATCGAACAGGGCATCCCGCAAACCGAG
>CALAKR010000445.1 GCA_937923225.1 uncultured Aquabacterium sp.
CAAAAGAAGACATACCGGGGCCGATCGCCTTGCTCGCCTCTCTGGATCAAGCGGCTGATGTGATCGTTGGATGGCATGGTGGATCTGTCCTTGATGTTCAGCGCAACAGCGCTTTGTAAATGTCGAAGTCGCTGTCATTGAAGCAGCAAAAGGTGATGTCCAGGCGGGTGTCTAGCGTGCTCCCCCTGATCGTGGAAACAGCGATTTCTGCAGCGGCCTGGGCAGGGAACGATATGACCCGGTGCTGATACAGGGGAAGGCAAGCGACTGCAGCTTGTGCTCGGTAGCCAGTGCGATGCACGAGCAATAGCACGCCGCGAGCAGCGATGCCTCGTCCTTGCCGCCGCCCTGCCAGACCGGGCCTACCGTGTGGATCACATGGCGCGCGGGCAGGTCAAAGCCCTCGGTCAGCTTCGCCTGCCCCCCCCTGCAGCCATTGAGCTGGCGGCATGCCTGTAGCAAAAGCGGCCCGGCCGCACGGTGAATGGCGCCGTCCACGCCTCCGCCCCCCAGCAGCGAGCTGTTTGCGGCATTGACGATGGCATCCATCTTCAACTTGGTGATGTCGGCTTTGAGCGCTTGAAGGGTCACCATCGGGAATCCTCAACTGTGTGTTGACTTAGTTCAATGTTTGAACTTATGATAGTTTCACCTTGATACTAAGTCAATGGCTGAACATGATTTCAACAACAAGTACAAGAGTAGAAAAATGGGAACAAAAGAGAAGCTGGTTTCCACCAGCAAGTTTCTGAGCCTGATCCTTCGCCATGAACCTGAACGCGTGGGCCTGACCTTGGGCGGCGGCGGATGGGTGTCGGTCGATGCACTGCTGGCTTGCTGCGCGCAGGCCCGCAAACCGATATCGCTGGAACTGCTCAAGGAAGTGGTGGCAACCAACGACAAGCAGCGGTTCGCGTTCAGTGAGGACGGCCTGCTGATCCGCGCCAACCAGGGGCATTCGGTGAGCGTCGATCTGGGACTTGAACCCAGCATCCCACCAGACGTGCTCTATCACGGCACGGCTTCAAGGTTTCTGGACAGCATCTGGCAAGAGGGGTTGCAGAAACGGGCTCGCCATCACGTGCATTTGACCGCCAACCTGGATGTGGCCATTGCGGTCGGCCAGCGGCACGGCAAGGTGGTGATCCTGGAGATCGATGCCCGCCAGATGCACCTGGACGGTCATCAGTTCTTCCAGGCCGACAACGGCGTCTGGTTGGTGGACAGTGTGGGGGTTGGCTACATGCGCCTGCGCGATGAAGATCAGGACATCCGCTCATGACCAGGACCACCACGCTATATCGCCCCACCGGACCGCAGGAGCTGGCGCTTGTGGCGGCCACCGGGTTCAAACGCTGGCCGCCGCGCCTGCCTGAGCAACCCATCTTCTATCCGGTCACCAATGAGCAATACGCCATCGAGATCGCGCGCGACTGGAATGTGCCAGCCAGTGGCAGCGGCTTCGTCACCCGTTTCGAGGTCGATGCGAACTTCATGGATCGCTACGCCGTGCAGCAGGTGGGCGCCGCGCACCACACCGAATGGTGGGTGCCTGCTGAAGAGCTCGAATCATTGAACGACCACATCGTGGGTGTGATCAACGTTCTGCATCGATTTACATGAAACTAGCAACTGAACTGTATTCAAGCCAATGTGCCCGCTGGCCCAGCTCTGGCGAGCACATCCTGGCCAACCACGATGATGAAACCATCGTTGTCTACCAGGCATACCGGCCGTCGATCGGCCTTTATGCCATCGCGCATGGGCACTTCGGTGGCCCAGATTTCAGCCTCCGGCGCATGAGTTGGATCAAGCCCAACTTTCTCTGGATGATGTACCGCTGCGGGTGGGGCACCAAGGAGGGACAGGAAGTGATCCTTGGTCTGCGCCTGCGTCGTGCCTTCTTCGACAGCATTCTCGTGCAAGCCGTGGCGTCAAGCTACCAGGCGGATCTCCACCCTAGCCGGGAAGCATGGCAGCAGGCGGTCGAGACTTCCGATGTGCGGCTGCAATGGGATCCCGACCATGACCCACTGGGTGCAAAACTCCCTCGGCGCGCTGTTCAGTTGGGCCTGCGCGGACGCACTCTGGAAGCTTTCGCCGTCAGCGAGTTACTGGAGGTCATCGACATGAGTGCATTCGTCGCCGAACAACGTGCGCTAGCCTTGTCGAGCGATGCCCAGTTGCGCACGCCTGTAGAAAACGTCTACGTGTTTTCATCTCCAGCAACGGCTTCAGCTTGAGCCCTCGGCCTGACACAGCAATATCTGCTTGGGCGACCCCGCAGTGAAGCCCGACTTGTCGTAATTGCCGTAGCGGTTGACCACCTTCAGCCCGTTAAGTGCGCACAGGGCCATCAGCTCTTGCGGGTAGAAGCAGCGCATGCTGACCTTCTTCGTGCGGACACAAGCTGCGTCACGCATGTAGAACAGATCGAAGGCCAGCACCTGCTTGGCGGCATCGTAGCGGGTGCTGGCCTCCACGCTCAATTCGGTGCCATCGGTGTCATACATGCGCTTGTGGATGTAGCGCTCGGCGGAGGCTCTCACCAGCTTGGCCAGGTCGGGGTTGAAGACATCCAGGATCAGCGTGCCCCGGGGCGCCAGTGCCTGCCTCGCACTTTGAAGGAATGCATTGACCGAAGCCAGGTCATGGAGATGCTGCATGGCATTGGTGGCAGAGAAGATCAGCTTGAACCTCGTGTCCGCCTGGATCTGGCGACAGTCCTGGTGCAGCCATGTGATGTTCAAGCATCCCGATTCGGCCTTTTGCCTTGCCCGGTCGAGCATCGAGCCCATCACGTCCAGCCCTGCCACGTCGATGCCGGCCCGGGCAATGGGCAAGGTGATGCGTCCGGTGCCACAGGCCACCTCCAGCACCGGCCCGCCGATCGCCATGGCCTGCTCGAGGAAGAACGCTGCATCGTGAGCCCGCTGTGCAAATTCAACGTCGTAGAAGGCAGCGTCTTCATACACGTCCATGTCGATCAGTTCAGGCAACATGCGTGTGCTCCGTGTGAGAGGCATTGAAGGTACCGGCCAGGCTGGTCAGGATGCTGCCCTGCCAGCCGCTCGATCCGAAGACACTGGCCGGGATGCCCAGCACGCCGTGCGCCTGCAGCAGTGTGGATGCGGGCATACTGACAACGAACATGTAGCGACCGCCCATGGTAGAGGCATTCCAGGGCAAGACGCCGGCTTCCAGCACTGCACTGGGAAGACGCTGCACCAGGCGCTCGGCACGGTCCTTCAGGGCACAGGCGATCTCTTCGGGCCGTTGGGCAGCGTCGCTCAAGCAGGCACGGGCCTGGGCCAGTTGCGCCTGGGATGGCGGATCGTTGCGAAAGGCCATTTCAAAGCGCGCTTGCAGATCCTCAGGGAAGAGCGCGATGCCGAAGGTCTCCGGCCAGAGCCAGCCCTTTGTCAGCGAATGCAGGATCACCACCCGCCCTGTGGCCTCCAGGGCCCTGGTGCTCTCATGCAGAGTGGCACCCAGGTCATAGACGCAGTCCAGCAGCAGACGCCGTCGGGGCGACGCACGCAACCACTGCAGCAGGTGCGCGCATTCCACTGGCGTCAGATGGCGCCCCAGCGGCTTCAACGGGGCGCAGATGAGCAGGTATTCGTCCTGCTCGACCTCGTCCGCTGAGCAGCCGAGTGGCGGCAGAGCGAGCTTGGGCAATGTCGGATAGGTGGCGGGATTCAGCCCATGCGCTTCAGCTACCGACAAGTACACCGGGTAGACGTCCTGAGGCACCCACAGCTTGGCCGAATCCGCCGCCAGCTGACGAAAGATCAACCCAAGCGCGTGGCGCACGCCACGGCTCACCATTGCCTGCCGGGAGCGGTCTTCGCGCCAACCAAAGCGAGCAAGCCACAGGCGCGACAGGTCGCAACGGTAGCGGCGCTCCTCACCGATATCAGCGGGCTTTACTCGCCAATCCGCCAGGCTGCGATACAGGTTGGTCTCCCCGCAGTCCAGCACGCCGGGGCTTTGCTGCAGGCATGTGGCTCGCCAATCCTGAAACTCGGTGAAGTTCATTCAAACTGCCCGATCTCGATCCTGCTGTCACGGTCTTCCAGCGACACATGACACTGTCCGTCCGCCATGACGTTCCAGCTTCGGGCCACGCCATGCGTGCGCTCCCAGAACAGGCTGGGCTCCGTGTAGGCGGCGACTTTCAGCACATGCCCCTGCCAATCGCCCTTGAAGACTGGTGCACCCCAGGGAAGCCTGCTGTCCACGACGAAGCCATGCGACGTCAAGACGTTCGTCACCAGGCTCAAAGGCACCTGGTAGGATCGGGACCATGCGTTCGCCTGGCGATCGAAATACACCGATTCGGAACTGGTCGACACGTACAGTTCCTTGAAGCAAATCTCTGCGACGCCCATACGGCTACTCCAGTCCAGGTACGCCAGCAACTTCTCAGCGGAATCGATGCCACCCTTCTGCAGCACACAGATCAGCCGCAGGCGCAGATCGGGCCATTGATCGCGCCCACTTCGCCAAGCATGCGCGATCCGCTCGAAGGGGATGGCGAGGCCCATGATGCTTGCATTGGCGGCATCGTCGAAGTGGTGACGCGACACTGCTAGCACGCCCAGGCCGGCCTGGTGCAGGCGCTGCAGATGCGCCTGGGTGGCAAGTTCGCCCTGCCGGGTCAGAAGATGCCCGTTCGTGATCAGCACCACCTTCCGGAAATGCGTGCGGCACAGCTGGACGAGCCGTAGCAGGTCATCTGGTTTCAGGAGCGTAGGCTCCCCCCCTCCCGTGATGACGGCCCGCTCAGCGCCACGTTCTCGCGCCAGCGCCAGCCAGTCCTGGATGCTGGACCATGCGGGCGCCGAAGCCTCCTGGTCGCTGGAGACAGAAGCCCTGGAGAAACAGAACGCGCACTTCGCTTGGCAAGCCTGGGCCACCGGCAGGATGGACACTGTGCGCGGCACCAGATCCTTGAAATCGTGGAAGCGTGCACCGTTGAGGGCCAGGGACTGCGCCATCACATCTTCTAGCGCCATGGCATCGAGTTGGCCGTGCCCGTGTTCTCCACCGCGGAGGCCATGCACGCGCCGGACTTCGATCTGGTCGCCGTCGATGTACTGGCCAAGGCCGGTTCGCGTGTTCGCTTTCAGCCGTGATGGTGGCAGCGCCGTTTCCAGGACGATCAGGCGATTGCCCTGGATCTGCAACCTGGACAGCAAACGGCTGGCCTTGTCGATGCCGATGTGCAGCTCTTCGCGCTTGAGCAGAAAGAACTGCCCCGGGAAACTGCTCTCGGGGATCAGCGCCTTGGAGTAGGTGCCCGTGTATTTGTCGAACGCCCGCGCGAAGTTCGACAGTACCGAGACGTGGTACCAGGGTTCAGCGAGGTCCATCTGTCACCAGACCCAGAAAGTGGTCGAGCATTTGGAAGTGATCGTCATGGAACTGGTCCTCCATGTCGGCAAGCCGGCTGATGTCGACCCAATCGGCCGACTGCGCATCGTCATCCGCCTCAATGGTGGGCAAAGGGCCATCCCCGAGATCGAAATGGAAGGTGTGCGAAATGGTGCGCCCGCGCTGGCTTCGGGCGGGCTGGTCGAACACGGCCGAGCCTTTGAGCGCGGCCTTCATGGTCGATGCGGGCAGGCTCAGCCGCGTTTCCTCGCGAAGCTCTCGCACCGCTGACTGGTAGGCGCTCTCGTTCTGCTCGATGAAGCCACCAGGCAGCGCATGAAGCCCCACGCCAGGAGGCTGCCCACGGCGGATGAGCAGAATCTTATCCGCGCATTGCACCACCGCGTCCACCGTCACGAACACAGGGGGATAGGGCGCGGCAGACCATGCCTCTTTGTACTTTCTGAGCATGCGCCACTCCCCGGCCAGTTCGGCATGGACGGGCAGGGCCGCCTGTGCGGCCAGGGCTTGCAGCGTGCTGGACGGCACCATCGTTGACAGCGTCTTCAGCACAGCAGTTGTTTCATCGCCCGACTGCCCGAAGTAGACATCACGAATGTGGGAAGCATCTGCGGGGTTGCGTTCGTCCATCTGTGCTCGATCCCAGCCTTCGAACGCTGAGAGATCGGCGCCCACCATGTCTGCGGAGCGGCCGAGCCACACCACGCCGAAGTGCGCTTTCCCCGTTCGCTCACGCCCAAGAGCATCCACACCTGCACGGATGGCCTGAAACCATCGGTCGTCATCACGCTCGTCACGGACGGGCAGAAATGCCACCCGGGCCTGCTCCGCTTCAGGCAGGGCAAGACGGATCATGTCGACCCGCTCCTGCCACGTGAAGGGGTTGCGTGGCGTCCTGGCCTGCCTGGCTGATCCGATCACCACGATGACCTGGCCCGCCTTGGCAAAGGCCTGTTCCAACAAGGCCAGATGGCCGTTGTGGAAGGGCTGGAAACGGCCAATGCAGACGGCCAGGTCCTTCTTGCTGTGTGTGCTCATGGGCTGCAACGTTGAATGTCAGTAGTGCCTGGCGGCAATGGGCATCTGCCGGCCGGAGCCGAATGCGCGCGAGCGCACACGGATGATGGGTGGAGATTGGCGGCGCTTGTATTCGTTGCGCGCTACCATCTGGCACACCTTGTCGATCAGCGCCTGGCCTTCAGGCTGAGTTCGCAGCTCCTCCACGAACCGCCTGGCCCGCTCGTACTCATCCCTGGCCAGTCGCTCACCTTCGACCAGGTACTTCAGGATCTCGTCGAGCACCGGGTAAGGCGGCAGGCTGTCGGTGTCTTTCTGATCAGGCGCCAACTCGGCCGACGGCGGTTTATCGATGATGGCCATGGGGATCAGTTCCGTCCCGGCGGCTTCATTGACATGCCTCGACAAGGCGAACACTTCGGTCTTGTACAGATCACCGATCAGCCCGAGACCACCATTGGTGTCGCCGTACAGGGTGCAGTAGCCCACGGCGATCTCCGACTTGTTGCCGGTGGTCAGCAGCAGGTGGCCGAAGCTGTTGGAATGGGCCATCAGCACCGTGCCCCGGATGCGGGCCTGCAGGTTCTCCAAGGCCAGCCCCTTCATGGGTTGCCCATAGGTGGATTCGAACTGCTGGGCGTGAACAGCCACGGTGTCCGCGATGGGGTGCGTGAACAGCTGGAGGCCCAGGTTGCGGCAGAGCGTCACAGAATCACTCACCGAACCGGTGGATGAATAGCGCGACGGCATGGTCACGGCCGCCACATTGTCTGCGCCCAGCGCCTCGGCCGCCAGCGCCAGGGTCAACGCGCTGTCGATGCCGCCTG
>CALAKR010000446.1 GCA_937923225.1 uncultured Aquabacterium sp.
AGTTCGCCCAGGGCCTTGACGTATTCGAGCTGTTCAGGGCGCAGCTTGTTGAGCAACTGGGCTTTGGCGCTGGCCATGTCACCCTGGCTGACCATCTCCAGGAAGGGGTTGAGCGCGGCCACATACTCGGCACGCTCCTTCAACGCAGCACCCAGCAGAGCCTTGCCCTTGTCACTGGTGATCATGGGTTGGAGCTTGTCGTAGTTGCGTTGGATGGCCTCGCGTGAGGCCTGAATCAGCTGGATGTCCGCGACCCGTTCCTCTGGCGTGTCCATGATCAGCAGGTTGCGCGTGGAGCGGGCCTGCTGGTTGAGTTCATGGTCGATGCCAGTGACGAGCTGCACCTTCACATAGCGGTCATGGACCAGCCCGTCGATTTCATCGCCGATGCTGTTGAGGCCGACTTGGGCCGTGGCGATGATGGCCAGCATCAGTGCCAGCAGTGCGATGAAGGCAGCGCCGAGGCGGGTGCCGATGCGCAGGTTTGCAACATTCATTGGTAAATCCCCCTGGGAGAGATTTCGACAGCCAGTTATGGAACTGAACTGAAAAGTCCTGAAGCGGCTCTGCAGTTTTCAAGAATTCCAGATGGATGCAAACCCTTGAGCGGACTTGACCGCTTTCGAGGTGGGGTTTCCAGTGCCTGCGGGCTCAGGGTGTCACCGGGAACAGCTTGGTCGGCCGGGTGACGGTGTTTTGACTGAATTCGCAAACCTGTTCGGTTTTGCCGCGGTTGATTTGGAACAGCCCCCGCTGGCCCTTGAGGGAGCCAGAGACGTAGAAGCGCCCGTCGATGCGGTAGATGTCGAGCTCGCCTTCATCGAAGGCCTGCAGTTGATCGTTGAGCGGACCTCGCTGTACACCCTTGAGATCACCGGCCAGCACGGACCACCACACCTCGGTGCTGCCGCAGCCGGCACCCGACAGATGCCGAAAGCGTGCGATGCGCTCGGCCTTGCCGTCGCGGTCCAGGTCTGTGCGCAGGATAGCGATGTCTTCCGCGTCATCGCCGTAGCGCGCGATGAACTCATCGCGGTGGCCCTGCAGGCGGCGGTTGAAGGGCGGTGTCTCCGTGGCATCTCGCCACTTGAGCGGGCGCACTTCACCGCGCGCCACGGCATTGCAAACGCGGCTCTGGCGCGCGGCCGCGACCTCGATCCGGCTCTTGCTGCTCTTGAGCAGGCACATCGGGCGCGTGCGGCCATTGGGCATCACCCACGAGATCATGTTGACCTTGTTGGGGTCGCGCAAGTCGGCCTTCACGATGAAGTGGTGGCCCTTGTAGAGGATGGGGTAGTCGCTGCCGCCCAGAGCTGCCAGGCGGATGGATTCGTCCGATTCGGTGACCTTGTCGATGCCCAGATCGCCAGGGTTGGTATCGAGCAGGTAGGGCAGGTTGAAGGTCTGGTAGGCGGGGCAGGTGCCGCCTGTGAAGAAGGTGGCGAAGCGGGTGGGGGCGGCGCCCGGGGCCAGCTTCAAGAGATAGATGGTGCGGGCGTCGGCAGGCCAGCCCAGATCCTGGGCCTGCAGGCGGTTCTTTTCCTGCGGGGTGAATGCCGAATCGCTGGGCGGCGCGGTGTCCGCAAAGGGCCACTGGTCCATGCCCGGCAGGGCCTGGGCGGACAGGCGTTGCCGATCGGCCAGACGTGCCAGATCGCCGCAGACGGCTTCGGCTTCGTCATTGGAGAGGGGCTGGTCGGTGATGTTGGCAGAGGTGGCGATCAGCTTGCCCAGTTCGGCAGTGCGGGCCTGATAGACACGCAGCAGGCAGTCGTGCGCGGTGCACTTGTCGCGCACGGTGCGCAGCCACTTGGCCTGTTGTCGCCGCAGGGCTTGGGGATCGGCCACGGTGTTCACGGCCAGTTGCAGGGCGCGGCCCATGGCTTCATCTACATCCTTGAGACGCTGCCCTGCGCAGAAAGCCTGATCTGCAGGGCTGAGCCGGCTGGCCGCGCAACGATCACGGGCTAGGGCAGGTGTGCCGGCCAGCCACAGGGCCAACAGCACGGGCAGCCATGCCAGGATGAAAGAGCGCATCGAGCGTCGGGTCGGATCGTTGCAGGCCATGTCGGTGAAGGAGGTCGGTGCAGCGGGGGCATGGCGTGGTCAGCGCCCCCCCAGTGTCTCAGACAGACCATAGCCGATTTGTGCGGTTCCCTGGCGTTGGGGGGCTCAGTCGCGGCAGTAGCCTTCGCCGGGGCGTACGCTCAGGCAGTCCTTCTTGTCGGCAAGCCACTTCATGCCGGTGGCCTGGCCGTCTGTGGCGCGCAAGGTTTCGCGTTGGCCGTTGCGCTCGAACTCGATGTGCTCGCCAGCGGCCCGCCCTGTGAAGGAGCGAGGGCCGTCCAGGTTCTGGATGGTGATGTCGTAGCGGCCTTGCCCGCCGGCAAGCTTCAAGAAAGTGCCCTCGGGGCCGTTCCACTGGCCCAGCCAGCGGTCAGGCAGCGGAACTGAGCCGGCGGCAGAGGCTGGGGCAGGCGCACTGGCCACCGTGCCCAGCGGTGTCAGGGTGCGCTCACGGGCTTCGACAATGGGCGCCTTCGGCGCTTCCTGGCGATCCGAGCAGCCACCCATGAGCATCAGTGCTGCAAGCCCTGCAGCCGCGAGGGCTGTGGCCCGTACCCAGCATGAGGTGGGCATCGTCGTCATGCGGCCGGCTGCAGCACCACCGTCACCAG
>CALAKR010000447.1 GCA_937923225.1 uncultured Aquabacterium sp.
ATGTGCAGCAATTGCGCCAGACCGGCGCGCTGGCTGCCCCGGACGAGACGCAGATGGGCCAGGCCTGTACCGCCGCGCCACTGCACAACGATGCAGGCCTGGTGATCGGCGCCCTGGCCGTGACAGCGCCTTCCAGCCCCGAGTTGTCTCAAGCGGTTCGAGAAGTCGCCGAGCGTATCTCCCTGCAGTTGGGCTGGGCCGGCGATACGCCCACCACGACGTCCTGAGCCATCTCGCTGCCATGCCAAGGCGCCTTCGGGCGCCTTTTTTCATCGCCCTGTTTCATGAAAGATACGCGCAGGCGAAACAGCCCATCGCCCCTGCTACGATGGCGCCATTCGGGAACACAGCCTCCCGGCCTCTCGGGGTAGACGCAAGCCGTCCAAGTGCTGGTGAACTCACCGGAGCCTTTCCGTGGACACCGCCTTGCCTGAACACACCCCTCTCGCCCCCCCCGCCCGCGTCTCCTTCGCCGAAGCCTTTCGCTTCTGGCTCAAGCTCGGCTTCATCGGCTTTGGGGGCCCCGCCGGGCAGATTGCCATCATGCACACCGAGCTGGTCGAGCGACGACGCTGGATCAGCGAGCAGCGCTTCCTGCATGCACTCAACTACTGCATGGTGCTGCCCGGCCCCGAAGCACAGCAGCTCGCCACCTACATCGGGTGGCTCATGCACCGCACGGCCGGCGGGCTGGTGGCTGGCGCGCTGTTCGTGCTGCCGTCCCTGCTCATCCTGATCACCCTGTCGTGGATCTACATGCGCTTTGGCCACCTGCCCGTGGTGGCAGGACTGTTCTACGGGCTCAAGCCGGCCATCGCGGCACTGGTGCTGCACGCCGCCCACCGCATCGGCAGCCGGGCCTTGAAGAACCCATGGATGTGGGGCATCGCCGGCGCGGCCTTCATCGCGATCTTCGCGTTAGACACGCCCTTCCCGCTGATCGTGATAGCGGCCGCCGCCATCGGCTACCTGGGATCGCGCTGGGCCCCGGGCGTGTTTGCCATTACCGCCCACGCACGCGCCAAGGACGCACCCCATGCGCCCGCCTTGATCGACGATGACACGCCAACACCCGCCCATGCCCGCTGGTCTCGCGCGTTCCTGATCAAGGTATTGGGCGTCGGGGCGGGCCTGTGGCTGGCCACGATGGGTGTGCTGTGGGCCCTCACCGGCCTGCAAGGCACGTTGACGCAGATGGGCCTGTTCTTCACCAAGGCTGCGCTGCTCACCTTCGGCGGTGCCTACGCCGTGCTGCCCTATGTGTACCAGGGCGCGGTCGAACACCATCAATGGCTGTCCGGCCCGCAGATGATGGACGGGCTGGCCCTGGGCGAAACCACGCCCGGGCCGCTGATCATGGTGGTGGCCTTCGTCGGCTTTGTCGGCGGATGGCTGCACCAGGCGCTGCCTGCGTGGGGGCCTTTCGCAGGCGGGGTCACGGCAGCCGTCGTGGTCACATTCTTCACCTTCCTGCCCTCCTTCGTGTTCATCCTGGCCGGGGGCCCCTTGATCGAAACCACCCATGGCAAGCTGGGCTTCACTGCCCCGCTGTCGGCCATCACCGCTGCGGTGGTGGGCGTGATCCTGAACCTGGCGCTCTTTTTTGCCTACCACGTGGTGTGGCCGCAGGGCTTCCACGCACATCCCGATAGCATCTCCGCGGCCATTGCCGTGATCGCGGCGATTGCATTGTTCCGCTTCCACATCGGCGTCATGCCGCTGCTGGCCAGCTGCGCGGCCATGGGCCTGCTGGCAAGCCACCTGCTGCCTGCTTGAGACGGCGCCTAAAAAGGAAAACGCCCCGAATGACCGGGGCGCTTTGACAAGAGGCATCACCAGCGCCCGAAGGCGCCAGGCAAGGCTCAGGACGTCGGATCCAGCTTGAGGTTGACCGAATCCAGCTGGCGCGGCGCGGCCTCGATCCATTTGCGCACACGCTCGGCATCGCCCTGGCGGGAGTACTTGCCGGTGGAATCCAGGAACACCATGATCAGCTTGCGGCCAGCCATCTTGGCCTGCATCACCAGGCAACGCCCGGCTTCAACGATGTAGCCGGTCTTCTGCAGGCCGATGTCCCAGGAGGGGCTGCGCACCAGGCTGTTGGTGGTGCGGAACTGCAGATGACGCGCGCCCACCTGCACGGCGTAATCCGTAGAGGTAGACAGCTCACGGATGGTGTGCTGCTGGTAGGCCGACTTGACCAGGTTGGCCAGATCCTTGGCGCTGGACTGGTTCTGGCTGCTCAGGCCCGTGGGCTCCACATAGTGGGTATCGAACATGCCCAGCAGGCGCGCCTTGGCGTTCATGGCCTGCACAAAGGCGGGCAAGCCACCAGGATAGTGCCGGCCCAGGGCATGGGCCGCACGGTTCTCGGAGGACATCAGCGCCAGGTGCAGCGCATCACCACGGCTCAGCGTGGTGCCCACGGCCAGGCGCGAACTGCTGAACTTCTCGGTGTCGACGTCTTCAGAGGTGATGGTGATCGTCTCGTCCATCGGCTGACGGGCTTCGACCACGATCAGGGCGGTCATCAGCTTGGTCAGCGAGGCGATGGGCAGCACGGCATCCGAGTTCTTGGCAAACAAGACCTCGTTGGTCTCCTGGTCCATCACCAGGGCCACGCTGGATTTGAGGTCCAGTGGATCAGAGGTCTGGTGCAGACCGTAGAT